>CAYNOQ010000089.1:7334-10400 GCA_964398855.1 uncultured Mariniphaga sp.
CAGATAGCAAAGACACAGCTCTTTTTTAAATAGGGCTGCTAACCTTACTCCATTCAGAATAAGAATTTTATCTGTTTCTGACAGCGTTGTAAAAACAACAATTTTTTGCTCTTCCCTCTTGCTCATCGTCGAAATTTCACCAAAAATAGAGATTTCAAGTCAGGGATAAAAACGGCACAACCGCCAAAAAATGTAAACCCCTACCGGTTTTGGCTGTTTTGTGTGCGTATGAGAATTTGGCAGCTTTCCCTAAATACTTGCAATATACCAGGCAAAACTTTATTTATTCCCGGCAGATTTCCGCAAATTTGCGGAAATCTGCATTGACTGTAAAACAATGAAACCTTCATATTTTAGCAGTGAAGAAGAAAATTCACAAATAACGTAATAGTTTTAAGGCAAAAATCAAATAGAATATGACGAAAAATATGCAAAATAAATTTTACTCATCAATTTCCGAATATTATTCGGAGATTTTCCCTTTCAATCCGGCTCAACTGAAATTCGTTGAAAAAAGCGCCGACACGCTACCCGCCAGGAGCATTTTGGATATCGGTTGTGCAACGGGAGAGCTGGCTTCCCGTCTGGCTGAAGCGGGCGCCAGGGTAACCGGGATTGATCTGAATGAAGATTTATTGGTTCAGGCAAAAAAACGAAAAGTGCATTCTGGCGCTCATTTTCAAAAAGGGGATATGCTCCGGTTAAAAGATGATTTTCTGTCCGGTTCGTTCGACATGGTAATCTGTTTTGGCAACACACTGGTACATCTGCCTACACATGAGCTGGTTCAGCAAATGACCGACAGCGTGTTTTCCATTTTAAAACCAAGTGGAATTTTCCTTTTGCAAATTCTGAACTACGATTACATTTTTTCTGAAAAGCTGACCAATTTGCCGACCATTGAAACAGAAAAAATAAAATTTGTGCGAAATTACCATTTTGAGAAAAACAGTTCGCTCGTTCGTTTTCAAACCGATTTACACCTGAAAAATGAAGAGGTTGTGATTTCCAACGAAACCACACTTTTAGGACTTCGCAGCGATGAGCTGAACAAAATATTGCAAACTTCCGGTTTTAAACAGATTGCTTTTTATTCAAATTTTGCAGAAGGTGAATTTGGCGGAAAACATCTTCCGTTGGTTGCAAAAGCGCAGAAATAGTCACCCCCTGAACTGAACCGGACTTTTCCCCGTTTTCTGCTTAAACATACGGCTGAAATAGTGTATGGACTCGAACCCCAGCTCATAGCTTATCTCCTTAACAGACAGGTTGGTGCTGAGCAGCAGCTCCCTTGCCCGCATCATTTTCAGCTGAAGGCAATACTGGCGGGGAGACAATCCCGTATAGTTCTTGAACATCCGCCGGAAATAGGAATAGCCGATATTATGTTCCGCTGCAAATCCCTCAATATCAAAATTCTCACCCACTTCACTGCGCATCCGGTAGCGCGCTTCCTCAACCACGGCAACAATTCTCTTTCCCGAAAATCCCTTCTGCTTATCCAATGCCACCAAATAGCCGAGCAACTGCACAATCAGCCCCGAAGCAACCTGCTGAAAACCGGGCTGCTCTTTTTCCACCAAATCAAAAATCTTCAGGAAAGTGTCTAAAATTTCTTCCCGCTCGCCAATGTGCATCACCGATTGCCCGGCACTGAAAAATTTATGATTCATAAAGATTTCAGCGATTTCACCGCTGAAACCGATATAGTTTTCCGTCCATCCGGTTTGGTGAGCCGGCTTATAACGATGCCACTCTCCCGGAAAAATCAGCAGCAGGCTTCCCGGTTTTAAATGGTGGATTCCGTGCCTGTTCTCAAAAACGCCGTTTCCGCGTGTGATGTAATTCAACTGAAATTCCTGAAGTTCCCGCCCCTGATCCCATGTGAAATAATAACCGCTGGGATGACTTTTCGGCGGATACTCTGTTTGTGGCGCAATGGTCAGCGAACCGGCGCTGTTCAGATATATCCCCCACTCCATATCGTTGGGACCGGTGGTTAAATATTTATAAAATTGCCTCATATCTCATGTGTCAAAAAATGCAAACAGTTTATCATTTTGTGCATTGAAACAGTTTAACTTGCTTTCTATTTTTACCGGAAAATATTCAAATTTAGTAAATCAAAAATTATAATAATTAAAAACTCTAAAAAATGCAGGTATTATTTGGTATCATTTATCACTCAATCGGCGGTTTTGCTTCGGGCAGTTTCTACATGCCCTACAACTGGGTAAAAAAATGGAGATGGGAAATTTACTGGATTACAGGCGGAATTTTCTCCTGGCTGATAGTGCCCTATCTTGCTGTCAGGCTGACTATCCCGGATTATCAGGGAATTTTGAGCGTTACCTCCGGCAGTGTTTTGCGCACAACCTACATTATGGGGTTGCTGTGGGGCATTGGCGGACTGACCTACGGGCTGGCAATCCGCTATCTGGGAATGTCGCTCGGAAACTCGGTGCTGTTGGGTATCACATCGGTGGTGGGTTCATTGGGTCTGCCGCTGATCAGAATTATGCCGGGAGTCGGCAAACATGTTCCCGCCGGAATCACTTTCACCGAACTTTTAGGAAGCACGGGCGGATTATTGGTTTTGTTGGGTGTGCTGATTTGTGTTGCCGGAATAATTTTGTGCGGCAGGGCAGGATTGAAAAAAGATAAAGACCTGGGTGGCGTAAAAGATGGTGTGAATATAGAATTCAAGCTTTCAACCGGATTGATAATTGCCATTGTCTCAGGTGTTTTAAGCGCTTTTTTCAGCTTTGGAATAGATGCCGGGAAACCGATGGCTGAAATTGCTGCAAGCAACTGGGCAGCCGTAAACCCAAATTCAGGAAATTATATTTTCCAGAATAACATCACCTTCTTCGTCATTCTTTGGGGCGGTTTCACCACCAACTTTTTGTGGACAAGCTACCTGATTCTGAAAAATCGCAGCTACGGCGATTTCGCCGACAAATCTACCCCGCTGACGCGAAACTACCTGTTTTGCATACTGGCAGGCACCATGTGGTTTTTGCAGTTCTTTTTCTACGGAATGGGCGAAACCAAAATCGGCAACGG
>CAYNOQ010000090.1:0-2357 GCA_964398855.1 uncultured Mariniphaga sp.
TTTTCTTTTATCTTTCTTGTCTCATTTCTCTGTACTCAGTACTCATCTTTTCCTAAAATGTTAAAGGCTTGCACTTTTTCTTTGAACTTTTCTTTTTTATTCCAGTTTATTAGAAAGGATTTCGGCGGAATCCATTTATTAATTCATTTCATTCTTAAAAATTCCAAACTATGGCAAACAGAATAATCAGTCTGGCAGAATATTTCCAAAAGTATAATGAAAGTGTTGCCAATCCCGAAGGGTTTTGGGCAGGCATCGCAAACAGCTTCCACTGGCACAAAAAGTGGGACCGCGTTCTCGACTGGAGATTTGATGGCCCGGGAGCGCCCGATGTGAACTGGTTCGTTAATGGCAAGCTGAACATTACCGAAAATATATTTGAGCGGAATATGTTTCTGCGCAAAAATCAAACTGCAATTATCTGGGAACCCAATAATCCTGACGAAAAGGAGATAAGGCTCACCTACGCCGAGCTTTTTGACCGGGTGAAACAGTTTGCCAATGCCCTGCTGAAAATGGGAATAAAGCGTGGCGACCGCGTTGCCATTTACCTGCCGATGGTGCCTGAGCTGGCTGTTGCCATGCTGGCGTGTGCCAGAATCGGCGCAATTCATTCCGTTGTTTTTGCCGGATTTTCATCCACGGCTCTTGCCGACCGTATCATTGATACCCGCGCAAAATTAGTGATAACTTCCGATGGCGCATATCGCGGAGCAAAATCAATTCATCTGAAAAATATTGTGGATGAGGCGCTTGAGAGGTGCGACAGTGTGAACAATGTTATTGTTCTGCAAAGAACGCATGAAGAAGACCTGAATTGGATAGAAAACAGGGATGTCTGGTGGCATGACGCCATTGCCGGTGTTGACAGTGAAAACATTGCGGAAGTGATGGATGCCGAAGATATGCTCTACATTCTCTACACTTCCGGCTCAACCGGAAAACCCAAGGGAGTGGTGCACACCACGGCGGGTTATATGATTTTTACCGAATATACCTTTCGGAATGTTTTTCAATACGACGATGGGGATGTTTACTGGTGTACAGCCGACATTGGCTGGGTTACCGGGCATTCCTATATCGTTTACGGACCACTTCTGGCGGGGGCAACTTCCGTTATGTTTGAAGGCGTTCCCACCTGGCCCGATGCCGGAAGATTCTGGGACATAGTTGATAAATACGGAGTTACCCATTTTTATACGGCGCCGACTGCTATCCGTGCCCTGATTGCGCAGGGAGACGACTGGGTAACTTCCCGCGATTTAAGCTCACTGAAAGTATTGGGCTCCGTTGGCGAACCCATCAACGAAGAGGCGTGGCGCTGGTATCACGATGTGGTGGGGAAAGGCACCCGCCCGATTGTGGATACCTGGTGGCAAACCGAAAACGGCGGAATAATGATCAGTCCGCTGGCGGGAATTACCCCCACAAAACCATCCTATGCTACGTTGCCGCTGCCCGGCGTACAGCCGGTGATTGTCAGTCCCGAAGGGGATGAGCTTAAAGGGAACGGAGTTGAAGGAATTTTGTGCATTAAATTTCCGTGGCCCGGAATGTTGCGTACCACCTACGGCGATCATCAGCGCTGCTACCAGACCTATTTTGCGTCATATCCCGGAATGTACCTGACCGGTGACGGCTGCAAGCGTGATGAAGAGGGATATTACCGCATTATCGGCAGGATTGACGATGTGATTAACGTCTCGGGGCACCGCATTGGAACTGCCGAAGTGGAAGATGCTATCAATCAGCACCCGAAGGTTATTGAATCCGCTGTGGTTGGCTATCCGCACAACATTAAGGGGGCGGGAATTTATGCCTATGTGATTTGTGAAGACCTGACATCCGGCGAAATGAAAAACATTGAAAATGAAATCCGGGAAGTGGTCAATAAGTTTATCGGACCGATTGCAAAACCCGATATTATTCAGATTGTCAGCGGACTTCCCAAGACGCGTTCCGGGAAAATCATGCGCAGAATTCTCCGGAAAATCGGTGAGGGTGATGCAACCAATCTTGGCGACACATCAACACTTTTAGACCCGGGTGTGGTTGATGCAATCATTGAAGGCGCTAAAGTAGAGGTGAAAAGGTAGCCAAATCCGGTTTGAAGAGTAGTAAGCTCATTCGAGCAGTGCATATTGCAATGGCTGCAAACGAAAATCGACAGTCAAAAAACAATTGAAAATATTTTCTGGTGAAAATTCAATAATTACCGGATTTTCAGTTTCACGATTTTTATACTTAACCCCAGGTGAAAAGAAAAGATGGATATCAAGAAGATTCTGATATTGACAATACCGTTCTTTTTCTGCTTTTGGGCTGAGGCTCAGTTAAAAGCCGATTTTTCTGTGAAC
>CAYNOQ010000090.1:2457-9985 GCA_964398855.1 uncultured Mariniphaga sp.
AATTTATATTGTTAAAAGGAGATTTAAAATTTTGAAAATTCACTTTTTTTATAGATTTTTATAGGCAATTTAAAACTTTTTCACACGAGAATAAAATATTTACATATTTCAAAAAACCAAAAATATTAACAGATGGCTATAAAAAGTTTAGACAGTATTTTTAAACCAAAACGGATTGCTTTAATTGGTGTTTCCAGCAACCCCGACAGTGTTGGCGGAATTACCTTGCGAAATTTAGTCAGTGGCGGCTACAACGGAGTTGTATATCCAGTGAATCCCAAGCGCGAAGCGGTTTTTGGGATTCCGTGCTACCCAAATGTAAAGAGTTTGCCGAAAACACCCGATCTGGCGGTAATAATGACTGCCGCCCGGACTGTTCCGCAGCTTGTGCGGGAATGCGGCGAGGCTGGAGTTAACGGAATAATTATCATGTCGGCGGGATTTAAGGAGGCAGGCGAGGAGGGCAGGGCGCTTGAAGATCAGCTAATAGCTGAAAAAGCCAAGTTTCCGAACATGAGGATTATCGGACCCAACTGTCTGGGGATTCTGGTTCCAGGGCAGAACATGAACGTTAGCTTTGCAAACGGAATGCCTGAAAAGGGGCATGTGGCATTTATTTCGCAGTCGGGTGCGCTTTGCACTTCAGTTCTGGATTGGGCGCAGGAGTCAAAAATCGGATTTTCCTATTTCGTTTCCATCGGGAATACAATGGACGTGAATTTTGGCGATTTGATCGACTATTTCGGGCAGGACCCCAACACTAAATCGATTGTTTTGTATGTTGAATTTTTGTCAGATGCCCGGACATTCATGTCGGCAGCACGTGCCTTTTCGCGCGACAAACCCATTATTGTCTATAAATCGGGGCGCTTCCCCGAATCGGCGGCGGCAGCAGCTTCGCACACGGGAGCCATGGCATCCGAGGATTCCATATATGATGCAGTTTTCCGTAGGGCAGGTTTAGCAAGAGTTTTTGATTTTGGTAATATTTTCGACTTTACAGACCTTGTCGGGCGCAAACGGATACCAAAGGGTAACCGGCTGGCAATCATCACCAATGCCGGAGGTCCGGGAGTTATGGCTACCGACTCACTGATTTCGCTTGGCGGAAAGCTGGTGAAACTTTCCGACGAAACCATGCAGAAACTGAACGATTATCTTCCGCCATTCTGGTCGCGCGGCAATCCGGTTGACGTGCTGGGAGACGCCACTCCCGAAAGGTTTGCAACTGCCACCCAAATTGTTCTGGAAGATGAAAATGTGGATGCTGTTTTGGTGTTGCTCACTCCGCAGGCAATGACGGCGCCAACGGCAATTGCGGAAGCAATTGCGGATCTGGCGGCAAACACAACCAAAACCATAATGACTTCCTGGATGGGCGGCGCAAGTATGCGCGAAGGCATACAGGTGTTCAATAATGCCGGAATTTCCAGCTTCCCCTATTTAGAGCAGGCAATCAAGGCATTTATGACCGTTTCCGATTATTCGAAAAACCTGGAGATGCTGTATGAAACGCCAAAGGAGGTTCCCGTCTCTTTCCAGTATGACCGCAATGATCTTCGCGAAAAATATCTCACAAATATTTTCCCGAAAGCAAGAATTTTGAATGAAGATGATTCAAAAATGCTGATTAACGATTACGGAATTGACACCACACATCCCAAAGCTGCCGCAACAGCGGACGATGCTGTTAGAGTGGCGGAAGAAAAGGGGTATCCCGTGGTGATGAAAATATATTCACCGGACATTACCCACAAATCGGATGTTGGCGGTGTGCTGCTGAATCTCAAGGATGAAGAGATGGTCCGCGCGGCATACAGCAGTATGCTAAAAATGGTTTCGGCAAGGCAGCCGGATGCCCGAATTGACGGGGTAACTATCCAGAAAATGGTGGATACCAAAGGTGCGGTTGAGCTGATTGTGGGTATCAAAAAAGATCCTTCTTTTGGTACGGTAATGCTTGTGGGCATGGGCGGTACAACAGCCGAACTGTTTAAGGACAGCAGATTGGAGTTTCCGCCGCTGAACGAAAAACTTGCCAGACAGATGTTGGAGTCGCTTCAGATTTATCCCCTCCTCACCGGTTGGCGCGGCGACCCGGCAAAAAATGTGGACAAGCTGATTGAAGTGCTCATACGCATGTCCTATCTTGCAGCCGACTATCCCGAAATTGCCGAACTCGACATCAATCCGCTGATTGTTACCGAAAATGATGTGATTGCTCTGGATGCAAGAATTGTTGTGGATGAGGAAATTCTAAAAAATCCGGTGAAAGATTATTCCCACCTGATTTTAAGACCCTATCCTGAAAGCTTAGTGAAAAATGTGACGCTCAAAGATGGAAAGGAAATTTTGCTGAGACCCATTAAGCCTGAGGACGAGCCGGAATGGAGAGAGATGCTTGCAAACTGTTCAAAAGAGTCTATCTATTTCCGCTTTCGTTACGACTTTTATTATAATTCACATGAAGTGGCTTCAAAATTCTGTTTTATTGATTATGACAGAGAAATTGCCATTGTTGCTGAATATGAAGAAGATGGCGAGAAAAAAATGGTTGGGGTAGGGCGCCTGATCAGCGATCCTGATTTGGAAACGATGGAATATGCTGTTTTGATTACAGATGCCTGGCAGAAGAAGGAGTTAGGTTATATTCTTACAAAATACTGTATTGAAATAGCCAAATCCAAAGGTATCAAAGCGTTGACAGCCGAAACCACCAAAGACAACAAAGGAATGATTTCCGTTTTCCGGAGGCTCAACTTTAAAATGAAATTTAACGAAGACTCCAGTGTGTCGGTTAAAAAATTTATTCAGGAAGAGGAGGAAGAACAGAAGTGATATTGGAGAATTCCCGGCTGTATATGATTTTTACAGCCGGGAATTCCCAAAAATGATTTGAATGGCTGACCCTGCAAAAACAGACATTGCTGCCAATTTAATCCGGAAAGCAAAATATGCGGTTGCTTTCACCGGAGCCGGTATTTCGGTTGAAAGTGGCATCCTGCCGTTTCGTGGCGAAAACGGACTTTGGAATAAGTTAGATCCGATATTTTTGGAAATAGAATATTTCAAAAAAATGCCATTGCAGTCATGGCGAAAAATCAAAGAGTTTTTTTATGATGCACTCAGCGGCATTAAACCCAATGCGGCACATAAAATTCTGGCTAAAATGGAGAAACGAAGCTTCATTGAAGCGGTTATCACCCAAAATATTGACCATCTGCATCAGGAAGCGGGCAGCCAGAATGTGGTTGAGCTGCACGGAACCTATAAGGAACTGATTTGCACCGGCTGCGGGACGGAATTTGATATGAGCATTGCCGATTTGAATTTTCTGCCGCCCACCTGCCTCATCTGCAAAAGAGTATTGAAACCCAACATCGCTTTTTTTAATGAACCCATTCCCGCAACTGCTAAGAAAAGAGCATTTACAGAGGCTGAAAAGTGTGATATTCTGCTCATTATAGGAACAAATGCCGAAGTTTTGCCGGCAGCAGATATTCCGGTGGTTGCCAAAAAGTCGGGAGCAAAAATCATTGAAATCAATATTGAAGAAACGCATTTCACCAGAGAGATTACCGATATTTTTCTCCAGGGCAAGGCTACAGATGTGATGAAGGAAATCGGAAGACAGCTCTATCTGTAAAATTCCTGTTCCGGTTTAAAAAGATTATTTTTGAGAAAAAATTTGATATGCGAATCGACATTATCACTGTTTTGCCTGAAATGCTGGAAAGTCCGCTGAACCATTCCATTGTCAGGCGGGCAAAAGAAAAGGGACTTGTGGAGATTTATCTGCACAATCTGCGCGATTTCTCCACCGACAAGCACCGTAAGGTTGATGACTATGCTTTCAGCAAAGGCGCCGGAATGGTAATGGCTGTTCAGCCTATCGAAAGTGCCATCAATTTTTTAAAAAGTGAACGCGACTATGATGAGATAATTTTCACAACCCCCGACGGTGCTCTTTTTGATCAGAAAGAGGCAAATATGCTTTCCCTGAAAAAAAATATAATCATTTTATGCGGGCACTATAAAGGTGTAGATCAGCGCGTTCGCGATACATTTATTACCCGTGAAATTTCCATTGGCGACTACGTGCTCACTGGTGGTGAGCTGGCGGCGGCAGTGATAACTGACAGTGTGGTGCGCCTGCTGCCCGGGGCAATTTCCGATGAAACTTCGGCACTTACCGACTCTTTTCAGGATAATCTTCTCAGTCCGCCCGTATATACCCGCCCGGCAGATTATAAAGGCATGAAAGTTCCGGAAATTCTGCTCAGCGGCAACGACAGGCTGATTGACGACTGGAAGCATCGGCAGGCAGTTGAGCGCACCAGAAAATTGCGCCCCGATCTTTATCGGAAATATTCCGGTGAAGCAGATGAGTAAACTTTTTGAAAATCAGAAGGAATAGCGCTGGCAGATTTTATTGTAGGGGCAATACTTACAGACTTCCTTGTGCGGAGTTTGATAAAACTGACCTGAAGCCGAGAAAATCTCTTCAACCAACTCTTGCAGTTTTAATGGAAATTCATCTTCGGACTCGTCATAGAGCAGCTCTTCTTTTCTGTATTTGATATAGGGTTCAAAAGGAGTTTTGAAAAAATTCCTCAGAATATAAATTGCCGGTTTAATGGTTCCTGAAAATTCTGCACTGCTTTGATAGGTAAGGCAATAGATAAGCGCCTGCAAAATCTCCTTTTTTGGATGTTTTTTATCCTTTTCAAAAAGCTCATCGTATTCACTGAATGATTTTGACTGGACAGTGCCGGTTTTGTAGTCAATTATGCGAAGCGTGTCTTCCGTGCGGTCAATCCGGTCAATTTTTCCCCCGATGTTCACCGAAACCTGCTTGCCATCAATGTTGACATTTAGCTTGAATGTATAATCTTTTTCGAGAGAAATCAGCTGAAACGGAGCAAAGTTCTTATCGGTTTCAAGCAGCCCCTGAATGAAAGTTTTTGTGTTTTCAAAAAACAGAATGGTTTTCCCTTCCGGTTCTATTTTGCTTCCAAATGCAATTTCCTGTTTCAGTAGATGTTTTGCAATAGCCTGATAGATAGCGTTTTCAATATATTGCTTGTTTTTGGAAATTTTCTCTAAGTCGGTTTGGGTTATTGTTTTTCCCACAAAAGGAGCATATAGAAATTCGATAACATCGTGGAAAATTCTGCCAAAAACCGGCCCGTCAATCTCATCTTTCATCTCTTCCGGTTCGGGCAGCTGAAGAATATAGCGGAAATAGAAACGAAGGCTGCATTGCAGCCAGGTGTTGATAGCAGTAGGGGAGAGCGGATATTTATGATTCACCCGCTCAAGCAGCAAAGCCGTTTTTTCAGGTGAACCATCAATAACGATGGGATTTGCCGGTTCATTGGAAAACCTGAAATCAAGTCCCGATTTTTCAACTTTCAGTTTCGTGTCATACAGCAGCTGAAAACCGTATCTGCTCAGTTCGCCCGTACCAATTCCTTCTTTTATGGTGCTGTAAGTGGCGGTAATGTTTTGAGCACGCTGAATAAGCCGGTAGAAATGGTAGGCATAAATGGCGTCCTGCCCTTCAATGCCGGGCAATCCAAAACCTTTGCGCAGGTTGTATGGAATGAATGAGGGAGCGCTGAGCGGTTTTGGCCATTTGTTCTCATTCAAACCCAGAATAATCAAGTTTTTGAAATCGAGACAGCGGGTTTCCAAAATTCCCATTACCTGCAATCCGCTAAGCGGTTCGCCTTCAAACGGCACGGATACAGCTCCAATGTACTGACCGAACAGCCGGAAAAATACCGTATCGCTAATGGTGCGGCTCTGACCGGAAATAACTTCTGAAATAACGGTATTCAGCTTTTCAACCGCCTGATAAATCATATAAATTATCTCTGTAAGAAGTTGATTTTCAGAAGATATTTTTTGAATATTTCTGTAGATGTATGCCAGGATTTCGAGAAACCAGGCGCCGTAATCTTCAACTTTTTCGGGTGTGGAAAAAATGAGTGAATGCAGTTCGGAAAAACAAACTGACTTCAACGGAATGGTAATCCGGTTTTTTTGTTTGGTTTCAGCTAAGAAGCTTTCGGTCTTTTCCGGCTCGGCACTTTGCAGCAGCTGGTGTGCAAGCAGATCGGTTACATAGCGGTGATAGCTGACAAAGCCGTCATTGCTGTCTTTTTTCCTGTTTTTCAACAGGTTAATCAGCAAGAGTAAAAATCCGTAAACGACTGAATTTTTTACCGGATAACCCATGGTTACGTTCACTGTTTCAAAAAAATCAGGAACGGCGCCCAAAGCAGGGAAAAGCAAAGATTCATCCGCAAGTACAACCGCCGTGTTGTCAAATTCATCTTTAAGTCCGCTTTTGATATCTTCCAGAAAATGTGGAATTTCCTGTGCCTGTCCGTAATTGGATGAAACAGCCATCAACCGGATATTTTTCTTGGTAGAAAAGTTTGAAGCGTTGAAAGTGAAATTTTCCGGCGGGGGAAATGCTTTCAGGTTTTCTCGGATAAAACGACCCGCTTCATTTTTTAAATCTTCAAGATAAAACAGATCGTAATCCCACAAAAAAACAGCTTTTTGCTGCTGTTTCAGCAGATTGAAAAAAGCCTTTTCACAACTGTTCAGTGCATTCAGTCCGATGAAATAGTATTTTTTAAACTCAAATTCCGGTATTTTGTCATTCATGCTTTCCACTACCTGTCTTGCAATCATTCCCTTGTATGCCGTTTCGTTTTTGGCGAGCAGCTTTTTAAAATCACTGTAAACCGGATAGAGAATTTGCCAGATAGAGATAAAATTTTGATGGTGCGGCTTTTCCCCCGTCCTGTAAAGCGTTCCCCAAAATTGCTCAATTGCAGCTTTTTGCTCCGGGGTGAGGTAGTCAAATAAATCTTCAATTCCCTTTAAATCAGCTAAATTGGTGAACAAATCCTTTGCGTTTATCAGGTAGCGGTCAATTTCGTTAAAATCGTTCAACAGCGCTTCACCCCAAAAATAGAAGTCGTCGAAACTTTCATTGCCGGGATTGTGTTTCCGAAAAATATCGTATAGCTGAGAGATTAACTGAAGTTTTTCACCTTCCTGTAGGGTGGAAAAACCGGCAATAAGCTCATCAATGGTGGTTATTTTTGCTCCGATAACCGGAGAAGAAATCTGCTTTTGCAAATAGGCATTGAAAAAAACGCCGGCTCTGCGGTTTGGAAAAACGAGACAAATGTTATGAAGATCAGAAGAATGCCTTTCAAAAATATAGGCTGCACACGCAGAAAGAAATTGTTCCATGAATAAATTTTTCCCGAAGATAAAAAATGAACGGCAAAATTAAAACAAAAAGCGCAGCTATCCCTTTGAGATAATTTTCTCTGTATTTCTTAGTGTTCTCTGCGATGAATTTTCTTGAATTTTCGCCACGAAAGCCTGCCTGCCCACCGACAGGCACTAAATCACGAAGATTCACAAGGTTTTTTTCAAATATTCTTTTCGTGAATTTTAGTGTTTTGGAGCCTTAGTGGCATTTTTTAAACTTAACTTT
>CAYNOQ010000091.1:0-9669 GCA_964398855.1 uncultured Mariniphaga sp.
AGTCCGTCATAATGGCGCATGAGCAGGTGGCTTTCTATCTGCTGCAGGGTATCCAGCACCACCCCAACGAGAATCAACAAGGAAGTTCCTCCGTAAAAATAGGCAAACGACTGATTGATTCCTATAAGCATAGCAAACGCCGGCAGAATGGTTATGATTCCAAGGAAGATAGAGCCGGGAAGCGTAATTCTCGACATAATGGTGTCAAGAAACTCAACGGTTCTCTTTCCCGGTTTAACACCCGGAATAAATCCGCCGTTTTTCTTCATATCCTCTGCCATTTGTGTGGGATTCACCGTGATTGCCGTATAGAAATAGGTAAAGGCAACCACAAGCAAAAACTGCACAGCATTGTACCAAAATCCGGTGATGTTAGATAAAGCAGCCGCAACACCCCTGAGATTTTCTGAATTTGCCACGCCAACAATTGTGATGGGCACCATCATAATTGCCTGGGCAAAAATGATAGGCATAACACCTGCTGCGTTCACTTTTAGGGGGATGTACTGACGCACACCTCCATATTGTTTGTTCCCCACAATCCGTTTGGCATACTGCACCGGTATTCTCCGGGTGCCCTGCACCAGAAGAATTGACGCCACAAATACCAGGAAAAGGATCACAAACTCGATGAGAAACATTACAAGACCTCCGCCCTGCTGGCTGATTCGGGAAGCAAATTCCTGAACAACAGCCTGCGGCAGGCGTGCAATAATACCGATCATAATAATCAGGGAAATTCCGTTCCCGATTCCCTTATCGGTAATGCGCTCACCCAACCACATAACAAACATTGACCCCGCAGTTAAAATGATGACAGACGACACGGTAAACATGGCGCCTCTCAGTGCAAATGCGGTTTCAGGCAGTTGATAGTGCAGGTTGGTCAGGTATGCCGGCGACTGGAAAATCAGAATAATCACGGTCAGATACCGTGTTATCTGATTAATCTTCCTTCTTCCCGATTCTCCCTCTTTCTGCAACCTCTGGAAATAGGGCACTGCAATACCAAGTAACTGGATTACAATGGATGCGGAAATGTACGGCATAATTCCTAAAGCGAATATTGAAGCCTGAGCAAATGCTCCTCCGGAAAACATATTGATTAACCCGAGCAAGCCGTCAGAAGTCTGACTTTGCAGATTCTGCAACTGCCCCGGATCAACACCCGGAAGTGAAACGAAAGAGCCCAACCTGTAGATTAAAACAAAAAACATGGTGGTCCCGATACGAATCCTCAGGTCTTCGATCTTGTAAATATTCTTCAGGGTTTCTATAAATCGTTTCATTATAGTTTAAAGTATTTCTGTTGTTCCTTCAAGTTTTTCAATGGCTTCTTTAGCGCTTTTTGAAAAAGCATGAGCCTTAACGTTAAGTTTTTTGTCTAATGAGCCGCCTCCGAGAATTTTAATTTTATCATTTTTTGAAGCAACTCCTGCGCTGACCAACACGGCAACATCAATGGATTCAACATTTGTTTTTTCTGCAATTTGCTGCAAAACATCCAGATTGATTGCCTTGTACTCAACGCGGTTGATATTTTTAAACCCTGACTTGGGAACTACACGCTGCAACGGCATTTGTCCGCCTTCAAATCCAATTTTTCTTGAATAGCCAGAACGTGATTTCTGTCCTTTATGACCGCGGGTTGAAGTGCCCCCAAGTCCTGAACCTTCGCCACGCCCGATGCGCTTGGTTTTTTTGGTAGAACCCTCTGCAGGTTTTAACTTATTTAAATTCATGATTTCAATTATTTGAAATATTGTTATACTTCCTCAACTTTAACTAAATGAGCTACTTTATGTGCCATTCCAACCACTTGCGGGGTTGCTTCGTGTTCAACAGTATGGTTGATTTTACGTAACCCCAGGGCTTCGAGTGTAGCTCTCTGCTTTTTGGTTGAACCGATACTACTTTTTACCTGTGTAATCTTAATTTTAGCCATGATTGCTTTATCCTTTAAAAACTTTTTCAAGTGAAACACCCCTGTGCTGTGCCACGGTGCGGGCATCCCTCAGTTCGAGAAGAGCTTCCATGGTGGCTTTTACCAGGTTGTGCGGATTTGAAGAACCCTTGGATTTTGCAAGGATGTCTGTAATTCCCACGCTTTCAAGAACAGCGCGCATTGCACCACCTGCCACTACTCCGGTACCGGGGGTTGCCGGTTTGAGCAACACATCGGCTCCGCCAAAACGTGCAGTTTGCTCATGGGGAATGGTTCCGTGCAAAATCGGGATTTTAAACAGATTCTTTTTGGCAGCTTCAATACCTTTGCCAATTGCTGTTGTAACTTCGCTTGCTTTACCAAGTCCCCAGCCTACAATACCATCTTCATTTCCAACAACAACGATGGCTGTGAAACTAAACGTGCGTCCTCCCTTGGTTACCTTGGTCACCCGGTTGATTGCCACCAACCTGTCTTTTAAATCGAGATCGCTTGTTTTAACTTTTTTACTTAATGTCGCCATAATTTATTTCATCTCTTTTATTTCCCTGCCTCAGCCATTTTCTGAAAATTTTCATTTCAGCCGGCGCGGGCAGGCAGAAACTCATTTCAAAACTTAAGACCTCCCTCACGTGCAGCATCGGCTAACTGCTTCACTCTGCCATGATATAAATAGCCGTTTCTGTCAAACACTATATTCTCAATGCCGGCAGCCAATGCTTTTTTTGCGATAAGTTTGCCGACCATTGCTGCCTTCTCTGTTTTATTGCCGCTTACATCGGCAACTTCCTTCTCTTTTGAAGAAGCCGCCAGCAATGTTGTTTCGTTGATATCGTCAATTAACTGAACGTATATTTGCTTGTTGCTTCTGAATACGCTCAGACGCGGGCGCTCGGGCGTTCCGGTAACCACTTTGCGTACCCGGTGCTTTATCCTCAAACGCCTTTCTGTTTTTGTCAATGCCATATTTCCTTAATTTTCAAAAATTATTTTGCTGTGGCTTTACCGGCTTTACGCCTCAACTCTTCGCCAACAAACTTGATTCCCTTACCCTTATAAGGTTCCGGTTTACGGAACGATCTGATTTTTGCGGCAATCTGTCCCAACAATTGCTTGTCAGTGCCTTTCAGCGTGATAATGGGATTGCTGCGCCTGTCAGAAACAGCTTCCACGGTAACTTCTGCAGGAAGCTGAATGTAGATGTGGTGCGAGAATCCCAGCACTAAGTCGAGAACGTTGTTTGGCAAAACTTCGGCACGGTAGCCAACGCCAACAAGCTCTAATTTAATCTCAAATCCTTTGGAAACGCCTTCCACCATATTGTTGACCAGCGACCTTGAAAGTCCATGCAGCGATTTGTGCTGCTTGGTTTCCGCAAGCCTGACAAAACTCATCTGATTGTGCTCGATACTAACTTCAATTTCAGGAGAAAGCTGTTGTTTCAATTCACCCAACGGACCTTTAACAGAAACCAGATTATTTTCATCAACCTTAATTTCTACTCCTGACGGTATTTCGATGGGTAATTTACCTATTCTTGACATAACCTGCTTTTTTTAATAGACATAACATAAAACTTCGCCCCCTACATTCATTTCGCGGGCTTCCTTATCGGTAATCACTCCACTTGAAGTAGAAATTATTGCTATTCCAAGACCATTGAGAACACGGGGGATATTATCGCTGTTGCAATATTTCCGCAATCCCGGTTTGCTGATTCTTTGAATACCTTTAATGGCAGGTATTTTTGATTCCGGGTGATATTTCAGCGCAATTTTAATATTGCCCTGATAACCTTCATCTTCCTCAAATTTATAGTTTAAAATATACCCTTTATCCATCAGGATTTTGGTAATCTCCTTCTTGATATTGGATGCCGGAATATCGACTACTCTGTGTTTCGCAAGAATCGCATTGCGCACTCTTGTCAGATAATCTGCTATCGGATCTGTTACTTTACTCATTTTTCAAGTCTTTAATAATTACCAACTGGCTTTTTTAACTCCCGGAATCAAACCAGATGAAGCCATTTCGCGGAAATTTATTCTGCTAATGCCAAACTGGCGCATATATCCCTTGGGTCTTCCGGTGAGTTTGCAACGATTGTGCAAACGAACCTTTGAAGAGTTCCGGGGAAGCTTCTGCAGACCTACCCAATCTCCTTCGGCTTTGAGCCTGGCTCTTTTTTCGGCGTATTTTTCAACCAGTTTTGCCCTTTTAATTTCACGGGCTTTCAATGATTCTTTAGCCATTATTTAATTCTTTTTTACATTTTTAAATGGTAAACCTAAATGCTTCAACAGAGCAAACCCCTCTTCGTCGGTTTTTGCAGAAGTCACAAACGTGATGTTCATTCCGTTGATTTTGTTTACCTTGTCGAGAACGATTTCGGGAAAGACAATCTGCTCGGGAACACCAAGCGTATAATTTCCCTGTCCGTCCATTTTACTCTCAATACCGCGAAAATCGCGGATACGCGGCAATGCTGCCGCAACAAGCCTTTCGAGAAACTCATACATGCGGTCGCGGCGCAGTGTTACGCGCACTCCGATTGGCATTTTCTTTCTCAGCTTAAAATTGGAAATGTCTCTTCGGGAGAGAGTCTGAACAGCTTTCTGCCCTGCTATCATTGTCATTTCCTGCGTGGCAACTTCAATAATTTTCTTGTCGGCAATTGCTGCTCCCACCCCCTGGTTGAGCACAATCTTTTCCAATTTAGGCACCTGCATCACAGAAGAGTAGTTAAACTCTTCTTTCAATGCCGGAATAATTTCCTCTTTGTATTTAATTTTTAAAGTTGGTATGTATGCCATTATTTAATCTCCTCTCCAGATTTTTTCGAATAACGAATCAATTTACCTTTGCTTTCATCCAGTTTCCTTCCAACCCGTGTGCGTTCCCCTGTTTTGGGGTCAAGCAGCATCAGGTTTGAAATGTGGATGGGCGCTTCTTTTTCGATGATTCCACCCTGCGGATAATCCGTGGTTGGCCTCGAATGTTTTTTAATCATGTTAACACCTTCCACGATTGCCTTGTCGGTTTTTCTGACAATCTCAAGTACGCGTCCTTTTTGTCCGCGGTAGTTTCCGCTTATCACAATCACAGTGTCACCTTTCTTAATGTGTAATTTCTTTTGCATTATCGTGCTTTTATCAATTTACAGTACTTCCGGTGCAAGCGAAATTATTTTCATGTTCTTTTCCCTCAACTCGCGGGCTACGGGACCAAAAATTCGTGTTCCGCGTATTTCACCAGCATTATTGAGCAACACTACAGCATTGTCGTCAAACCGGATGTATGAGCCATCGGGACGACGAATCTCCTTTCGGGTGCGTACAACAATTGCCTTGGAAACGATTCCTTTTTTCACGTCGCTTCCCGGAATGGCACTTTTCACTGTCACCACAATGGTATCGCCTATAGAGGCATAACGTTTGCGGGTTCCTCCCAAAACTCGGATGCACAACACTTCTTTAGCACCACTGTTATCGGCAACCGCACATCTGGATTCCTGTTGTATCATAACTATTTCGCTCTTTCAATTATTTCAACTAATCTCCAACACTTAGTCCGGCTCAATGGACGGGTTTCCATGATTCTAACCAGATCACCGATGTTGCAGTCATTTTTCTCATCGTGGGCATAAAACTTGGTAGTTTTATTAACGAACTTACCGTAAATACGGTGTTTCACTTTGCGCTTTGCAGCTACTACGATGGTTTTGTCCATTTTGTTGGAAACAACCACGCCCACGCGCTCTTTTCTGAGATTTCTCACTTTATTTTCTTCCATGGTTGAATTCATACCGGTTATTCATTAATTTCTCTTTGACGAAGAATAGTTTTCAACCGTGCGATAGTCTTCTTGGAATTCCTGATTTTCATCGGATTATCCAATGGAGATATTGCATTGTTCAAACGCAGGCGAACCAGATTTTCCTTTTCTACCTGTATTTTCTCGACGATTTCCTTGTTCGTCAGTTCTCTTATTTCAGTCGCTTTCATACTGATTCTCCTTTAATTATTCTTCAACAAAATCACGCCTTACCACAAACTTTGTCGTAACCGGCAATTTTTGAGCTGCCAGCCGCAACGCTTCCTTTGCCAGTTCAAACGGTACTCCGTCGGCTTCAATAATAATCCGCCCCGGGGTAACCGGCGCCACAAATGCTTCGGGCGCACCTTTACCTTTACCCATTCGCACTTCGGCGGGTTTTTTGGTAATCGGCTTATCGGGGAAAATCCGAATCCAGATTTGTCCCTGGCGCTGCATGTGGCGTGTTACGGCAACCCTTGCCGCTTCAATCTGGCGACTGGTAATCCACGCTTCTTCAAGCGATTTTATTCCAAATGAGCCAAAAGCCAGCTGATTTCCGCGCTGGGCGTTTCCTTTCATGCGCCCCTTTTGTGCTCTTCTAAATTTTACTTTTTTTGGTTGTAACATTCTTAGTACTTCTTATAAGCGTTATACCATTATTTTCTTCTTCTGCCGCGACCGCCACCACCCATGCCTTTCACACCGGGGCGTGCCTGTTTTTGGCCTACATTTGGCGAAAGATCACGATTTCCGTAAATCATTCCCTTATAAATCCAGACTTTAATTCCGATAAGTCCGGTTTTTGTAAGCGCTTCACCAAGTGCATAATCAATGTCGGCTCTCAGCGTATGCAACGGCGTACGACCATCTTTATACATTTCGGAGCGTGCCATTTCAGCGCCGCTCAACCGTCCGGAAACCTGAATCTTAATTCCTTCGGCTCCCATTCTCATGGTTGATGCGATAGCCATTTTCACGGCTCTGCGGTAGGCTACCTGACCCTCGATTTGTCTTGCCACATTGTTTGCAACAATTTTGGCATCAAGCTCAGGCCTTTTGATCTCGAAAATGTTGATCTGAACCTCTTTGTTGGTAATTTTCTTGAGTTCTTCCTTCAGCTTGTCAACTTCCTGTCCTCCCTTACCAATGATAATACCGGGGCGCGAAGTGTGCACCGTGATGGTAATAAGTTTCAACGTACGTTCGATTACGATTCTCGAAACGCTGGCTTTTGCCAAACGGGCATTGAGATATTCCCGTATTTTGTGGTCTTCCACCAACTTTTCGCCATAATCATTACCGCCGTACCAGTTTGAATCCCATCCTCTGATGAATCCCAAACGATTTGAAATTGGATTTACTTTCTGTCCCATGCACTATTCATTAATAATTTCATCAACAACACTTTCTTTTCTGTCAACATAAATGGTAACATGATTTGACCGTTTTCTAATCTGGTGTGCACGACCCTGGGCAGCCGGACGTAACCTTTTTAAAATTCGGCCTGAATCGACCATTATGGTTTTCACATACAAATCACTCTCTTCTAAACGTACTCCTTCATTTTTAGCCTGCCAGTTAGCAATGGCTGAAAGGAGCAGTTTTTCCACCCTGCGTGATGCTTCTTTTGGTGAATATTTTAAAACATCGAGCGCCTTGTTCACCTCCATGCCGCGGATAGAATCGGCAACAAGCCTCATCTTTCTTGGTGAAGTAGGGCAGTCCTTTAATATAGCAAAATATTGTTGCTTTCTTTCTTCTTTTCTTTTTTCTGCTGCTATTCTCTTTCTGGCACCCATTCTTTTCTACTTTTAAAATTTACTGACATAATGCCTATCTTTTCTTACCAGCATGACTCCTGAATGTACGGGTAGGGGCAAACTCGCCTAAGCGGTGGCCAACCATATTCTCGGTGATATACACCGGGATAAATTTGTTTCCGTTGTGAACGGCTATGGTGTGTCCCACAAAATCAGGAGAAATTACTGAAGCTCTGGCCCATGTTTTAATTACCGATTTTTTTACGCCTTCACTCATGGACAGGACTTTCCTTTCCAGTTTATAATCGATATAAGGCCCTTTTCGTAACGAACGACTCATAATTCTTTCCCTTTAACTATTTTTTCCTACGTTCTAAAATATATTTACCGGAAGCTTTCTTTTTTGAACGGGTTTTATACCCTTTAGAAAGTACACCGGTGCGTGAGCGTGGCTGCCCGCCGGAAGCACGGCCCTCGCCGCCACCCATGGGGTGATCTACCGGGTTCATCGCAACACCGCGAACGCGGGGTCTTCTGCCTAACCATCTTGAACGGCCGGCTTTGCCGGAGCGCACAAGGCTGTGATCAGCGTTTCCAACTGTTCCGATGGTGGCTTTACAGGTTGTAAGCACCATACGGGATTCGCCTGAAGGCAATTTCAATACTGCATATCTGCCTTCACGAGAAGTCAACTGCGCATAAGCGCCTGCACTACGAGCCATGAGACCGCCCTGTCCGGGACGGAGTTCAATGTTGTGAACCAATGTTCCGAGTGGAATATGGGATAGGGGAAGTGCATTTCCGATTTCAGGTTCTGAACCGATTCCGCTTTTTACTGTTTGCCCAACCTGTAAGCCGGTTGGTGCAACAATGTATCTTTTTTCGCCATCTTCATACTCGAGAAGAGCAATGTTGGCGGAGCGGTTCGGATCATACTGAATTGAGTTGACAACAGCCGCAATACCTTCTTTATCACGTTTGAAATCGATGATACGGTATCTGCGCTTGTGTCCCCCACCTATATTTCTCACCGTCATGCGGCCCTGGTTATTTCTCCCTCCAGATTTCCGCAGGGGCTTCAACAATGATTTTTCAGGTGTAGTTGCAGTAATGGAATCAAAAACACGAATAATCTTGTGTCTCTGACCCGGACTAACTGGTTTTAATTTTCTTACTGCCATTCTTATTATATATTACTGTAAAAATCTATATTATCGCCTTTAGCCAGTGTGACTATGGCTTTTTTATAAGCAGCCGTCTTTCCGGTGATGATTCCCGATTTGGTATATCGGGATTTGGCCTTGCCTCCATATATCATGGTGTTTATTGAATCCACCTTAACATCGTAGAGGCTTTCAACCGCTCTTTTTATCTGCGATTTAGTAGCCGATCTCACCACGATAAATCCGTAGCGGTTAAACCGCTCAGACTGCTCATTCATTTTCTCGGTAACCAATGGTTTTATTAAAATATCCATAATATAATCGCATTAAATTTTAAATGTTTCTTCGATTTTCTTCACAGAGCCCTCGAGAAGGACAATTGCCTTTGCATTCAGTATCTGATAAGTATTTAAATTTGAAGCATTTACAATCGATACATCCTGTAAATTTCTGGACGACAAATATATATTAATATTTTCTGCCGGTAAAACGAAAAGTGACCTTTTGTCAGCAATTTGCAAATTACTCTTGATTGCTACCATTTCCTTTGTTTTTGGGGCTTCCAAAGTAAAATCCTCTACTACCAGAATGCTGTTTTCACGGGCTTTATAAGTTAAAGCCGATTTTCTTGCAAGCTGTTTAACCTTTTTGTTAAGTTTAAATCCGTAGCTTCTCGGACGTGGTCCAAAAACAGTGCCTCCGCCGCGGAATAAAGGAGATTTTATGCTGCCTGCACGTGCAGTTCCTGTTCCTTTCTGGCGCTTAATTTTTCTGGTGCTCCCTGCAACTTCTGCCCGCTCTTTTGTTTTGTGTGTTCCCTGGCGCTTGTTTGCCATATATTGTTTCACATCCAGATAAATAGCATGGTCGTTGGGTTCAACACCAAATATCCGGTCGTCAAGTATGATTGTGCGTCCGGTTTCTTTGCCTTCTATATTCAGTACACTCAGTTCCATTATTTATTGATAATTAAGTATGAACCTTT
>CAYNOQ010000092.1:0-9457 GCA_964398855.1 uncultured Mariniphaga sp.
AGGGTTTTGTTTTCTGTTTCTCTGCTTTTTATAGCTTTGTCCAGCTTTTGTACAATGGTATGCACAAATTAATGCTTCGCAAGTTTTTATTCATTTTCTGGTTGCTCGCACCGGGTATGCTTTATGCTCAGGTGAGACCGGATTTGCAGGGCGCGGGAGAGCAGAGTGCGCTCCCCGAAATGCATACTCCCGGCAGCCATCAGCACGAAAAGGAGATTGAGCCGGGCATAAAACTCTGGAAACTTGATGGGTATGGCGCTTTTCAGGACTCTTTGAAATTAGATACGCTGCAAGACTATTACCATATCTATCATCCGGCGTATAAAAACACGATAACTTCCTCGCACCTTGGGAATTACGCTACCCCCTATCAGGATTACAATTTTTTCAACCGAACTCCCGGAATTGATTTCTATTTTCTTCAGACGCGGGAAGCCTATCTGCTCACGCCACAAAAAGTGCAGTATTTCAATACCCGCACGCCCTACACGTTGATGGATTTCACCCAAAGCGAACACCGCACCAGAAAAAATGAAACCCGGTTCAACGTGCTGCATTCCCAAAATGTGAATCCTTGGCTAAACGTTACCTTCCGCTACGATCAGGCGCGTTCGGCAGGACAGTATAAAAATCAGGAATCGAAAAACAATTTTGTAACGCTCTACTCTTCATACAACAGGGACAAAATGAGTGTTCACGGCGGATTTATCAGTAACAGCATTCAAAACAATGAAAACGGCGGATTGACGCCTTATGCCGATCTGTTGCGGGAGCCGGATACCGACTTTTTGGATGTGAACCTGAGTGAGGTGCACTCCGAATTCGGAAGCACCTACATTTTTGCTACAGGTGAATACCGGATCGGGAAATATGTTATCAGCGAAATTGATGAGGACGAAACGGAGGGCGCTGATGATGAAGAGGAAGAAATGGAAAGACCGGTTTCCAAACATTTTAAGCCTTTTGCCGGAGTAATTTACTCTTTTGAATACCAAGGACATAAGAAAAGCTATATCGACGAAGAAGATTCCACCAACACTTTTTTTCCACATGCTTTCTATGGCGATGATTACTTCAAGGACTCCATCCGTTTTAGAAAAATAAGAAACTTGCTTCAACTGAAACATTATGAAAATCCCGAACGAAAAACCAGTTTCGGGAAAAGGGCATTCATCGGGCAGGAGTTTATTCGTGCCACTTTGCCCGACCCGGCAGTGGGCTATCATCCGCGCATAAAAAGATATTCCAACGTGTATGCCGGCGGTGGAATTTTCAGGGAAACCGGAAATTTTTGGACATGGAATTTTGACGGGCGCATCTTCTTTTTAGGTCGAAATGCCGGGCAAACCGAGCTTTCGGGGATTATTTCAAAACCGCTGACCTTTTTTGGGGATTCGTTGGCGGCGCTGACTATCAAAGGGAAAATCCTAAATCTTGTCCCCGACTATTTTCAGGATGAGTTTTTTTCAAAGCGGGTACACTGGGAACAAGATCTGAGCATGGAGCAGCGCATGGTGGTTAACGGAAGTCTCAAATTTCCGCGGCGCAAGTTTGAACTGAATGCCAATTATGCCATTCTCAACAACTACATCTACAACAACAGAGATGCGGTGCCTTCCCAGTTTGGCGGACAGCTGCTTGTGTTGTCGGCTTATGCGGACAAGGACTTCAGTTTCAGAAACCTACACTTCAGGACAAGAGTGCTTTGGCAAAAACCGTCCAATGAAAATATTATACACCTGCCCGATCTTTCGGCATTTGTCTCCACCTGGTATCGTTTTCTGATTTCAAAGGTGCTCCATACGCAGTTGGGTTTTGATGCAAGATACAACACCGCATTTTATGCGGATGCATACCACCCGGCAACCGGCATGTTCTATCTTCAGGACGGGCAAAAAACCGGAAATTTTCCCATCATTGATGTTTATGCCAACCTGAAACTGAAACGGACAAAAGTGTTTTTTAAGATGATGAATGTGGGAACGGAGTTCCTGAAACAGGAGTATTACACAGCTCCGGGCTATCCGTTGAACCGGAGGACTTTCAGAATGGGTGTTAACTGGACTTTTTGGGATTGATGTCTCGTTTTGAAAAATATAAACTGCCGTTTAAATTTGCTTTGCTTGCAGCTTTTACAGCCTTTCTGCTGATTTGCATTTGCGACAAAAGATTGGAAAATAATTCGGATTCTGAAATTTCCGACCTACAGCGAATCCGGGAATCGGGAGTTCTCAAAGTGGCAACCGACTTCAATTCCACCGACTATTTTCTCTACCGCGGAAGACCGAAAGGTTATCAGTATGAGCTGATTTTAGCGCTGTGCAAAGAGTTGGGCGTAAGACCCGAAATCACGGCAGTGGGCGACATGGCAAAGTCCTGCGAAGGATTGATTGCCGGAGACTTTGATTTAGTGGCAAAAGACATTACCGTTGTGCGCGACAAAAAACCGGAAATAGCTTTCACCTTTCCGTTTCTTCAAACCCGGCAGGTTTTGGTGCAGAGAAAACAGACTCCCGGTGGCGGCAATGCCGTATTTATTTCAAGAACGTCAGATTTAGCCGGTAAAAAAATCCATGTTCAGCAAAATTCCAATTATTTCAGACGGTTAACCGATTTTTCAGCATCTATTGGCTACCCTGTTGAAATTGTGGAAGATTCGCTGAACGGAGCGGAAAAACTGATTTCATTGGTTGCTCAGGGAAAAATTGACTATACGGTATGCAACGAAAACATCGCTTTACTGAACCGCTCCTATTATTCAAACCTTGATGTTTCGCTGAAAATCAGTTTGCCACAAAATATTGCATGGACTATACGAAGCAGTTCAACAGAATGGGAAGCTTTTCTCAATCAGTGGATTGAAGATTTTATTCAAACGGAAAAATACAGGGAGATTTATACAATATATTTTAAAAATCCTTATACATCGGGCAGATTCAGAAGGGAATTGAATACCATTTTCGGCGGCGGCATATCCGAATACGACAGCATGGTCAGAGAAGCAGCTCGAAAACAGGGCTGGGACTGGAGGCTGATTTCGGCGATAATGTACCACGAATCGCGGTTTGAATCGGATGCGGAATCAAATTTTGGCGCAGTGGGATTGATGCAGCTCATGCCTGAAACCGCTGATTTTTTAGGCATTGAAGATATTTACGACACGCAGCAGAATATTGAGGGTGGCGCTTTGCTGCTGAGCTGGCTCGACCGCCAGTTCAGGGAGAGCGTTAAGGATTCAACGGAAAGAATAAAATTTGTGTTGGCTGCATACAATATCGGATTGGGGCGGGTGCAAAAAGCACAGCGGCTGGCAGCAGAGAACGGGAAAAACCCGAACAGCTGGAGAAACGATGTGGCTTATTTTTTAAGAAACAGAACAGCGGAAATCACTCCCGAAGATTCCCTGCAACAGACAAATCGCATAATTGATGACGGTGTATTCTATTTTGTTGATGAGGTGATTACAACCTGCCGGCACTACCGGAATCTTCTCCCGGAAGTGCAGTAAAAATTGGTTTCATTGAGCCGGTCTTTTCAGGATATTATTCCTGAAGGGCATCTGCCACGGCGTCATAAAATTCTGCAAGAATCATTGCTGTTGCTCCCCAAACTACTTCACCTTCAAAATAATAGCAGGGGATTTGAATGGTGCCGGCGGTAGTTTCTAACTCAATTTCATCCATATTGTTGCTAAACTTCATCAGCGGAAAAAGGATTGTTTTTTCCACTTCTGCGCTATTGGCCTTAAATTCAGGCTTTTCGCCTAACCAGCCCACTATAGGGTGAATGAGAAATCCGCTCACATCCACAAACAGATCGGAAAGCGCGCCTAATACTTCGATTTTCCCGGGAGGAACGCCAATCTCTTCCCAGGTTTCCCGGAGAGCAGTTTCAACCGCAGTTTCGCCCGGTTCGATTTTTCCGCCCGGAAATGCAACCTGCCCGGCGTGATGTTTCATGGTTGAGGTCCTTTTGATGAGACATGCAAAAAGCTCATCGTTTTCGGCATAGAGTAAGAGCAGAACACTGCTGGGTTTCAGTCGCTTCCTGTCGCTGTATGCAGCACGGAGCTTCCGGTTGTGCGGCATCATTTTCTGATGAGATGCTGTTCCGCGCAGCTCCCCCGAAAGGGCTTTTTTTATCAATTGAGCAGTGATGGGCATTTTGTTACGAATTAATCAAACCGAATTGTTTTTTCGGGTGAAATTTTACTCACCAGATAACTGGGCATCACTAACATCAGCGTGGTAGCCGTGATGGTGCCGATATTGAGCAACAGCAGGTGAGCCAATGAAAAATTAACCGGAACGAAATCTACATAATAAGTTGCCGGATTCAGTTTCAGAATTTTGAAATATTTCTGTAAAAAAATGAAGGCAATCCCGATGGCATTTCCCCAGATCATTCCGCGGGAAGTGAGAAAAACAGCAAGGTAGAGAAAAATCCGGCGCACACTCCAGTTGGGGCTTCCCAAAGCTTTCAGCACGCCAATCATTCTGCTTCGCTCAAGGATGAGCACCAATAAACCGGAAACCATGTTGAAACCAGCCACAACAGCCATCAATATCAGAATAATCCACACATTCATATCGAGCACGGAGAGCCAGTCGAAAATTTGCGGATATTCGCGTGTGATGTTTGTTGTGCGCAAGATTACATCTTTGTCAATCCGGTAATCGAGAACAGCATTCCGCACATTTTGCTCAATTTCGTCAATCCGGTGAAAATTGGAAATCACAATTTCAAAACCGCTGATCTGGTCGGCACTCCAGTTATTCAGCCGCTGAACCTGCTGCAGGTCACCCAGTACAAACAGGTTGTCAAACTCATCGAGACTTGTTTTGTAAAGCCCGCAAATCGTGAGTTGCAACATGCGTGGATTGTTTTCGTCTTCATTGATAAAAAAGAGAACCACCCGTTCTCCCACCGAAACCTGAAGGAGTTTTGAAACCTGTTCCGAAATCAGAATTTCATTAGAGCGCACCGAATCATTTATTGCGGGAAGTTTCCCTTCGGTGAGATTCTGCTCAAAAAAACTCCAGTCATAGCCCGTGTCAACTCCCTTAAATACAATGCCCTGAATATATTCATCAGTTTTTATCATTCCCGGCTTTGTGGCAAAAACCTGAAGCTTTTGTACACCCGGCAGGTTTTCAATTTCAGGAATAAATGCCTGTGTTGCAGGTATTGGACGCGTTTCGTAGGAGTTGTTTGAGTCAAAATTGACAATCTGAATATGGGAGCCAAAACCGATAACTTTATTGCGGATTTCGTTTTTGAAACCGGTTACCACGGCAACGGAAATAATCATTACCGTAAGTCCTAACGCGATGGCAACCAAAGCAATGCGGATAATTTTATGCGAGAGAAAGTTTTTGTCACTCTCTCTGAAAAAAAGCCTGCGCGCAATAAAGAGTTCCGTATTCATGCTGACACTTCGGTTAATTCACTTTCAGGAAAGCTTTCATCTGCCTTTCCGTTGTTCCTTCGGTTGACAAACGGCAAAACCAGCAGTGAAAGTATGCCCATAACAATAATCATTGCGGTCATTATGCCATGGGCAACAAAGGCGAAAATCACCCCGTTTTCTTTGGCAACGCCATACAGCGCCAGCGATTCGATAGCCATGAAATGCCAGGCTCCGATTCCGCCCTGCACGGGGGCAACCATCCCGAAGCTGGCAAGCACAAATGTTGTTAGTCCAGCAACAAACGGAAGATTCCGGGTGAAATCAAAAGCGAAAAATACAACATACAGCATCAGGTAATAAAGTCCCCAGATGGCAACCGAGTGAAACAGAAACCACCCTTTTTTCTCAATTGAACGGATGGAGATTATGCCGTCTTTGAGGTTTATCAGAACCGCAACCACTTTCTTATACAATGCCGTGTGTTTCAATGTTTTTCTGAAGATAAAAATGAAAATCACAAATAATATTATTCCGATAATCAAGACCGGAGAAGATACAATTCCCAGAACTTTACTTTCAATTTCCGGATTTTTTTGCAGAAATTCCACTATTTTCCCAAACTGTGAAAAAATGACGACAAGCAGCAGCAAAAGCAGCGAAATCATATCCACAGCCCGCTCTGCCACAACGGTTCCCAAAAGTTTTGTAAAAGGAAGTTTTTCATAGCGCGCCATCACGCCACAGCGCGAAATTTCGCCCATCCGCGGGAAAGCAAGATTCATCAGATAGCCGGTCATAACTGCCAGAAACGTGTTGACGAAACCCGGCTTGTGCCCGATGGGCTGAATCATAATCCGCCAGCGAACCGTGCGGCTGATGTGGCTGAGCAGCCCGATGATGACGGAGATTAAAATCCAGAAATAGTTTACATCATTTTTGAGAACCGACTTGATGCGGTCAATGTCCTGATCTTTATATACCAGCCAGAAAATTGATGCGCCAAGGGCAAAAAATATCAGAAACTGGACAACCTTTTTTAAAACTTTCTTCAAAATATATCTTTTAGCGTAATAATCTCTCTTGGTTTGCAGTACCGATTTTTTGATTAATTTCGGAACTGAAAAAGAAAAACCGGAAACCTTTTTACAGCGGCAAAAATATAAATTTGTTTGGTTATTAGGCTAATGCCGGTTGAAATGAATGAAATACAAAATGATGGATAGCGTCAGACCAAAAAAGAAGTTGGGGCAACATTTTCTGAAAGACCTGAACATTGCCCGAAAAATTGTTGACAGCCTTGGAACAGAGCCATCCGCGGTATTGGAAGTGGGTCCCGGAATGGGGGTGCTTACCCGGTTTCTGTTGCAGCGGAAGGAGCTTGACGTGCATGTGGTGGAAATTGACCGGGAATCGGTGGAGTATCTGCAGAAGCATTTTCAGGAGCTGAAACCAAAAATATATTTCCACAACTTTCTGAAATGGGATGCAGCCGAAATGCCGGAAAAATTCAACGTAATCGGCAATTTTCCCTACAATATATCTTCCCAGATCTTTTTTCGAATTTTAGAATGGAGAAACCGGGTGCCCCAGGTGGTTTGCATGGTACAAAAGGAAGTAGCCGAGCGCCTTAGTGCCGGTCCCGGCACTAAAGCCTACGGAATTTTAAGTGTTTTGTTGGGTGCATATTATTCTGTAGATTACCTGTTTACCGTTTCTGAACAGGTATTTGTTCCTCCTCCAAAAGTGAAGTCTGCCGTCATCAGACTGCAACGCAACGCGGTAGAAAAACTGCCGTGCGATGAGGTTCTGTTTTTTCGCATTGTGAAGGCTGCATTCGGCAAACGGCGTAAAATGCTCCGGAATTCGTTGCGCGAATTAGAGTTGGAAATTCCCGAAGAATTTGCCGAAAAACGTCCCGAGCAGCTTTCCGTTGAAGATTTTATCCGGCTGACGGCAGCGATGGAAAAACAGTGAAACAGTGCACAATTTTCCGTTAATTTCAAACAAAAGACCGAAAAACTGAAAAATTGTCATACCGGTTTTGCAGCAGTTGTGTCAGTTTGGTCAGTGGCACATAAATTGAGTTTAACTCCCGAAAATTAAAAAAATGTCCGTAGTAAATATCAGTTCACACAGCGAGATGCTCCAGCTCTTGGATAAAGAGAACAAAAACTATGTTCTGCTCTATAAATCAAATTCGGAACAGGGCGAGTGCAGTCTCAGGAATATTTTGTCGGCGGCCGAAAAGTTTGAGAAAGTCAATGTTTTGTTAGCTGACGTTTCCACCGTTCGCGATATTCATACACACTATAATATAACCAGTTCACCCTCATTGCTTATCTTTGAGGGTGAGCGTTTTATCAATGTAGTAAAAGGGTGCAACAATCCGGTTTACTACATTTCCCTTTTTGAAGAATCCTATTTTCATCCGGTATCCAAAATCGGGGAAACAAAACAGAAACGGGTTACTGTCTATTCAACGCCAAGCTGCTCATGGTGCAATGTTTTGAAAAATCACCTGAAAGCCAGCAATATCCGCTACACGGAAGTTGATGTTTCACAGAATCAGGAGGCTGCCGATCAAATGGTGCGGCGCAGCGGACAGCGCGGAGTGCCGCAAACCGATATAGACGGGCAGATTGTTGTTGGGTTTGACAAAAACAAAATCAATTCACTTTTGGGAATTCAATAAATTATAAATTTAAAAATAAGATTGTTATGAAAGAGTTACAGCCATTAAATGACAACGTTATCCTCGAATTGTTGGAGGAAGCAGGAGAACAGCGCACAGCATCGGGACTGATTATTCCCGATACCGCCAAGGAGAGACCGCAGGTTGCAAAAGTTGTTGCAGTCGGCAATATCGAAAATCCCGTAATCAGTGTTGGGGAATTAGTACTTTACAAAAAGTTTTCGGGCACTGAGTTGGAATATGAGGGGCGAAACCTGCTGATGATTCCTTATGCCGACCTGTTGGCAAAAGTGGTGGACACCGAAGAAATTTAATTTTCTACTGTCAGTTTTTTGACAGCTGCATTTACCCGATTTCAGGTTCTTTTTTTCCCAATAATGAATAAAACAGAGCCGGCTCTGTAGTGTTGAAACCGATAACACTATTCGTCAATGCAGAAATTAAGGTGAACACCTGCAACAACTCATACAACGAGCAGTTTATGCAATAAGATATTGAAATTTAAAAAGTCCGGTGTGCTGTAAAGCTACCGGATTTTTTATACCTGATTTTCATCAAAAAGCAGTTTTTGCCCTTTTGTAGTGTTTTTTGCTTTTGCAAAGCGAAGCAAGGTTTGTAAAACCGCGACAGCGTGCATAAACTAAAAATCAATAGCTCCATAAGTAAAAGACTAACCAGAATCGGTTTCGTCCAGCGCTGTTTTTATTTCATGCTCTGCGGGCAAGACGAAAACTTAGTTATTATGCGAGATTTTATTTCGATTTAATGAAGTCTTCGGGATTGATGTCTGCTTGTTTCAAGATAGCTCTAAGTGTTCCTTCAGGCATGTCACCCGTATGGTTTGGTATTGTAGTAAATCTTTTAGTAGAAGGATTATACCAGATTTCATGGCTTCCGGCAGCTTGTCTGTGAAACTCGAATCCAAACTGCTTTAATATCCTGATTATCTCTCTATATCTATAACCGGATAATCTACCCATATTATACTCCTATAATCAACGGATAATCAAAACTATCATTCACGATTTTCAACTTGGGAATTTGTTCTTCCTGAGCCTCAATAAGCTTCTTGGCAATATCTTTAGCTATCTCAATTGTCTCAACTATTGTTCTCCCCTGAGCTACTAACCCCTGAATATTATCGGAAGTAGCAAGGTAAAAACCTTCCGGCAATTTCTCTATATGCAGATTTACAATGCGTTCCATAATCCTTTTCTTATAAAACAAAGATAATGATAATTTGTCAATGTATCTTTTTAAAATGAGCCATAACTTCTTTATATACCTCTGCGGGCACAAATCTGTTGTTTCTTCTCTTTCGTTCATTGCCATGAAACTGTAAAAACAGTTTTGCC
>CAYNOQ010000093.1:0-9418 GCA_964398855.1 uncultured Mariniphaga sp.
AAACCGCGCCAGCGTGTGTAAAAAGATAAGGTATTTGTACAAAACAAAGTTGGGAAACAGTTTTATTGCTTCCCAACATTTAAAAGTCTTTACAATACTTTTTTCGATTGAGCTGATTTGTAAATATCTAAAATCAGCGCAACCGATTTTCGTGCTTCATGTCCGTCAATTTCAAAAGGACGTTTTTCTTCGATGGCACGAATAAAAGAAGCCAGGTTTTTTGCATGATTGTGGTAAGTCATGGCAGCCGGATCGGCAACTCCGCCACCTCCTTCAATCTTGCCGTGCTTTTGAATAATCTGCTCATCTTCTTCGGTCATTTCATCAAATTGCCAGACTGTGAGGCTGTTTTCCACCAAAACAATTGTTCCTTTTGTGCCGGTTATTTCCAAGCGCCTGAATTGTCCGGGGAAGGACGCAGTTGTGCCATAAATTACGCCAAGCGCACTGTTTTTGAAACGCAGAATACTCACCGCATTGTCTTCTGCCTCAATCTGCGGATGCCCGATATTTGAAGTAAACGCAGCTAACGAATCAACCGGTCCCATCAGGTACAACAGCAAATCGACCATGTGAATGGATTGGTTCATCATTGCACCGCCACCATCCAGCGCCCAGGTGCCGCGCCACCCCTGATAGTAGGCATCACTCCGCCACCACGGAACATAAACTGCTGCATAGGTGATTGTTCCCAGGCGATTTGCATCAATCACATCCTTAATGATTTGCGTTGTTTCATTATATCTCATGTTGAAAATTCCACCTAAATGCGTTCCCGCTTTCTCGTGTGCTTCAATCATAAGATCGATTTTATCCAGATCAATTTCAAGTGGTTTTTCGCATAAAACATGCTTGCCGTTTTTTGCAGCTTCAATCACAGGCTCCATGTGCGCACCGCTTGGAGTTGCTATCAAAACCAGATCAACCTCAGGAGACTGCAACATGCTCTCAGCAGAATCCCAATAGCTCACCTTATATTTTTCAGCCATTTTAACAGCTTTCTCCGTTCTGATGTTGCAAAAACCGGCAAGCTTTGCATTGGCTAATGAGTTGACAGCCTGTGCATGAAAGTCGGCAATCATTCCCGTTCCTACAATTCCAATATTCCAAATTTTCATTTCATTAGAGTATTGAGTATCAAGCAATGAGTACTAAGTACAAAAAAATCACAAATTCAGTTTAGATGCAGAGTCTTTATCTAAATACAAAACCGTATCGGAATGTTTTCTTAAAATAGTTGCCGGGCAGGCAGTTGAAATTTCTCCGTTCAGCGTATTGTAAACCGCATCTGCTTTTCGCTCATCAGGAACCACACAACTGATGGTTTTGCAATTCATGATTGCAGTGATGGTGAGCGTGAGAGCGTGGGTCGGCACATCATCAAATGTGGGAAACCACCCCTCTCCCAACTGCTGCTTACGGCAGGCTTCATCTAATTCCACAACTTTCACCAATTTTGGATCGTTAAAATCTGCAACCGGCGGGTCGTTGAATGCAATGTGTCCGTTTTCACCAATTCCGATACAGGCAATATCGATGGGATGTTCCCGCAGCAGCGCTTCGTATCTTAGAACTTCTGCCTCTGCATCTCCTGTGTCTCCGTCAAGAAAATGTGCCTGCTTGGGTTTAACGGTATTAATTATTCTCTCTTTCAGGTATTTCCGAAAACTTGCCGGGTGAGATTCGGGCAAATCCTTGTATTCATCTAAATGAAAAACATTGATTTTGTTCCATTCGATTTTCAGTTTTTGCAAATGCTCCAAAAACTGAAACTGCGAGGCGCCGGTTGCCAGAATCAGATTGGCGTGCCCTTTTTCAGCAATGGCTTCACCAAGCTTTTCTGCAACAAACGCTGCAGCCGATTCACCTAACTTTTCAGCGGATTCTAAAATTTTCACCTGTAAATTATCTTTTTTGAATTCTTTCATTTTTAATTGTTTTTTTAAAATAGTTCTACAATAGCAAAATATGCGGTCATAAACGAGAAAAGCACAACTAACCAAATTCCAATATTTTCCTTCAGGGTTGCTCTATTTACACCCATCAATGTTTTGCGGTTGATTAAAATGAGTATCGGAATTGCAACTGCCGGCAAAATCATCGCCTGAAATGCCTGTGAGAAAATCATCAGCGCCGGCGGTCTTTGCTCAAGAAAAACGGTGCCAAAAGCAAAAAGCATGGCAACAAAAATCAATATTCTCGATTGCGTTGAATGGATGTTTCTCGGTTTTCCCGAATAGTCGGCAATCAGCCATGGCGCAATCAGCACAATGGGAAAAATGGTGGAAAGTCCGGCGCCGACAATTCCCAGAATCAGAATAAATGCGGCAGCTTTTCCGCCAAGCGGTGTAAAGAGCGCAATCATTTCCACAGTGTTTTCAAGGGTCATTCCCATCACGTACAGCGTTCCGGCAGAAACAGCCATAATCACACCACCCAAAAGCAGCATGACTGTTGCCGAGACAAACGAATCTCTTTTTTCATCTTTCAGATTGTTAATTCCCCACCCTTTTTCTGCAACCACCGTACTGCGCATGATAAAAACGGCTGCCGAACAGGTAGTTCCTGCAATGGCGGCAATTAATCCCATTGCGCCGGGAGTATCAGGTATTCTGGGAACCAAACCTTTGGCAATTGCGCCAAAATCAGGTTTTACCATGAAAAACACCACAATAAAGGACAGCCCCATAAAAATCACAAAAAAAGTGAGCACTTTTTCAAAAGTTTTATACTGCCCTAACCAGAGTAGCAGATAAAGTCCTCCGGCGAGCACTAGGATTATCCAAAACCGATTGATAAGCAAATCATTGGTTATTAATCGGATGCCCTCCTGCACCAAATCAGCAACAATCCCCATCACACCTATAAGGGCAAGTAACTCACCTATTATCAGCGCAATCAGAATATAAAGCGCCAGAATCCAGCCCAATTTGAATTCATTTTTAATGAAGTTGAGCGCAGTTTTGCCCGACACAAGAGTTACCTTTCCATAAGCTACCATTAATATAAATGTGAACACACAGGACAACACTAACGCCCAGAAAAGCTCCATACCATGTTCGGCGCCGGTTTTGGCCATCGTTGTAACACTGCCCGTACCGATATTATACCCAATCAGGAATAGTCCGGGACCTACCGCCGCAAGACCGACAGCTATCTTTTTAAAAGTTTTATTCATGTTTTTGAAGAATTAAATAATTATATTTTTTGTCATAAACAGACGTAAGAACAAGAATGTCAGGCTAAAGATATTGAACACAAAGATTCAAAAACAGAAAGTATTCAATCATGCTTCTCGTTGTCCAGTTGTAAATTCTCCATTCGTAATTGAATCTCAATTAATCTCACTTAATATCCTCCTCAAACTGCTATATTCAACCATCTTAGTATTCATGCCTAACAGTCTTGATACTTGTGTCTTTTATCTACTTTTCATATACCAACTTCCCCTTCACCCATGTTTTTTGAATATCCACCTGGTAATCTTTCAGGGTGAACAGGATGATGTCTGCACGTTTTCCTGGTTCCAGAATTCCCCGGTCATTTAAATTGTAAAGGCTTGCAGGATTGGTGCTTGCCATCTGTATAGCCTCACCCAATGAGCACCCGGTAACCTTCATTACATATCCAACCCCCTTGGTAATTGGGGAAGCCGAGCCATACAAAACTTTTTGTGCAGGATAATGTAATAATCCTTCAGGCGTCAGTTCCACAGTTTCTCCGGTAGAAGTTTTATATTCACCCGGTTCCAATGCTGCATAATGCGTAACATCGGATGTAATCACTGTTTTTTCAACCCCTTTCACCTTGAAGAAAACCCTTATTTCTTCCGGCAATAGATGAAAACTGTCACAGATTATACTGACACTCAGTCGGTCATCAGAGAGTTGAGACCAAAATGGATTATAGTGCCGGTTAATCATATTTGCAGCGCCATTTCCCAGATGAGTTGCTATTTTTGCTCCTCTGTCAATTGCAGCGCTGACTGTTTTCATATCGGCGTTGTGGTGTCCCAGCGCCACTCCGATTCCATTCTGACTGCATTTTGTGATGAAATCCAATGCTCCATCCAATTCGGGCGCTATTGTAATTTGCAAAATATTTCTGCCTGATGCTTCATACAATTTCATGAACTCGTCCCAATCGGGCAATTTCACAAATTTTAGCGGATGGGCGCCCCGGTAGCCGTCTTCAGGATTGATATAGGGTCCTTCCAGATGGAATCCGGGTATAGAGCCTAAAAATTTCTCATTGTCAACAGCCTTACCCAAAAGCTCAAAATTCCGCGTGAGCACTTCAATACTGTTGGTTGTCAGCGTTGGCAGGTAAGTGGTTACTCCCTTTTTCCACAATTCAACAGTTGCTTTTTCAATTCCCTCAGGAGTGAGGTCGCTATCCCCGAGAGCAAAGGAAACACCCGCAAACCCATTGACCTGATTGTCAAAAAGACCGGGAGCAATATAAAGAGGATTTTCACCAACATCTTTGTCGGTAACCGTAATCTCTTCAATAATTCCATTATTGATTTTAACCTGCACCGGCTGACCGGTATAGTAATGAATCCCTTCAATAATTTGTGCTTTCATAGTATGCATCCCGAAAAAAAATAATATAAAGAGAAGAGAACTCTTCCTGAAAAATAAAACCGTTCTAAAATTCATATTCCTTTGTTTTAAAAATTCACATTCTACAATTTCATTTCCCAGCCCTTTTCATAGGATCGTAACCAAAGTTTCTGTGCCTTTTTATCGCCAACAATATATCCGTTTTTCGGATTGATTTCCAATGAATGTCCAACGCGCTGGGCAATATTACCCAACTGAACAAGCAAAGTACTTTTATGCCCGGAGTCAATGTCAGAAACAAGTGGCTCTCCCTGACGGATATTGTTAAACAGGTTGCGGATATGTATGGAGTCCAGGTGGCTTGACGGATTGGCAGTATCGCGCGGGTCAATTTCTCTTGATGCTTTTACCTCTTTTACAACATTATTTTTCAGGTCATAAACGGTATATTGGTCACCGCCGGGAATAAACAAGCTGCCCTCCTCGCCGTAGAAAACAACTCCGACAGACGTGCCTTCAATGGGTTTTCCATTGCAGCTCCTGCCTTCCCATGTCATGGAAACTCCCTCTTCAAAATCGAGATTAATCACCTGAGTGTCGGGTGTCTCCCAGTCGTCGGAATAGCGATAACGGCCACCATTTGAGCTCACCTTTACAGGATAATCGACACCAAATCCCCAGCGCAGCAGGTCAACCATGTGTGTTCCGTTATTCAGCGCTTCACCGGTTCCCCAATGCCAGAACCAATGCCAGTTGTAGTGAACAATGTTATCTTTAAATTCCCTGCGTGGGGCAGGTCCCTGCCAAAGCTCCCAGTTGAGCCATTCCGGCACAGGCGTGGCTTTGCCCACTCCTATAGGACCACGGTTATTGGTGTACCACCCTTTTCCAAAATATGGTTTCCCGATAATTCCGCTTTTCAGTTCCTCAATTCCTTTAACAACATTGGGATAAGAGCGCCGCTGGTTCCCCATCTGTATCGATTTTCCATATTTTCTAACCGCTTCTATCAAAATTTCACCCTCATGCGGGCTATGGCTGCAAGGTTTTTCCAGATACACATGTTTTCCCGCCTGCAAAGCCATTAGCGCTGCCGGAGCATGCCAGTGGTCGGGAGCAGCAACCACCAGAATATCCACATCTTTACTTTCCAACGATTTCCTGACATCAACAAAGCCTGCCGGCTTTTTATTCTGCACTTTCTCCACAGCATCTATACACTTTTCTGTTGCACGTGAGTCCACATCGCAAACATGGATCACTTCACAGCCTTCCTGAAAGGCAAAGTTTTTTGCTAATGCATTTCCACGGGAATTGACACCCATCACCGATACCCGGAGCATTTCATTTGCGCCCATAATCCGTTTATAAGATGACGCACTGAATCCCGGAAGCGCTCCGCCGATTACTAATCCGGCAGAAACGCCTGCCGTCTTTTTGATAAAATCTCGTCTTGTCTCATTGCTTTTGTTCATAACTACATAATTTTCAGTTTCTATTTATAATATCCATTAAAATTCTGTCCATTGAATTGTATATAAAAATCAACATTTTCGCGAATAATCACATCTAAAGGAACATGCTGGATTTTTTCAGGCGTTTTTTCATGCACAAAAAAATCGAAAAGTGTTCGTACGGCACGCTTCCCCTGCTGCACGGGACTTTGAGAAATAATATAATCTATTCCGCCATTTTTTAAATGTTCGATATTCCCGTCAACCAAATCGAACCCCACCAACCGAATTTTTAACTGGTTTTCCCGGTGAAATTGAGATAAAAGCGATGCTTTTGAATTGGTAACAAATACTCCCTTTATTCCCGGATTTTTTGAGTAATATTCACCCATTTCCCTGAACACATCCTCTCTTTCAATAGATTGAATAGTCAACAAATGAATTAAATTTTCTCTTTCCGGTGCATTCTCAAGAAAAAACTTTTTGAAACCTTTTTCCATACGCTGAAGTGCAGAAGCATTTTCAAACCCCTTAACCATGTTTACCATCAAGATTTCTGCCTGATGCGGCAGGGTTGAGCAGAGCAGTTTCCCAGCAATATATGCGCTTTGCTCTAACTCGGGACCAATATAGGAGAGACTCTGCCCGTTGGGGAGGTCTGCATCAATGAATACATAAGGAATATTCCGCCTTCTTAATTTTTCACCAAAAGAGTAGCTTTCCTGAAGGAAAAGCGGTGCAAAAAGAACGCCGTCAGGAGTTAGCTGTAAAATTCTTTCAGCCTGATTTATGAATGAAATCTCGTCAAACAGATCATAAAAGAAGTACTCAAGGGTTATTCCGTAATCCTTATATTGAGCAGCGGCAGCTTTAATGCCCTGAAGTGGGAGAGACCAATAATGCCCTGCTGCCGGCGCTGACGGAATGAGGATACAGACCAAAAACTGACTGCCGAGCGCCAGGGTGCGTGCAAGGATGTTTGGGTTAAAATTTAATTTTTCAATGGCATCAACAACCTTCTTCTTTTTCTCAAGTGATACCCGCCCGCGATTGTGAATGACCCTGTCAACAGTTCCTGCCGAAACCTTTGCATATTGAGCCACATCCTGAATGGTTATTTTTTTTCTTTTCACCCGAAATAAGCTGATTTTTCCCCAAATGTAATGAAATGATTTTCAAATACAAAAGAAAAGTGTGTGCGCACACACATTAAAAATTTGCTGCTGCTATTTTACATCATTTAAATCGCTCAAATTCAGTTGCTTTTCAAATAGAAAAAAATTAAAATAATTTGCAAAGCTCTTAGGATCGAAAAATTGCAGTTTGGGTTATTCGCTGAATATTTGTTTTTTTGTCGAAATTTTCACAACATGTGGCTCAATAGTCTGCTTCTTATTGTTGGTCTTTGGGTGTTGATTAAGGGCGCCGACTGGCTGGTTAACGGTTCAACCGCTTTGGCTAAAAGATACCGGATTTCCGATCTGTTTATCGGACTCACTATCGTTGCCTTTGGCACTTCTGCACCTGAATTAGTGGTGTCGATTGTTGCTTCTGCCGAGCAATTTAATGACATCGTACTGGGAAATGTTATGGGTAGCAACATTGCCAATCTGTTCCTGATTCTGGGAATTTCCGGACTGATTTTTCCGCTGACGGTTGAGAAAAGCACTGTCTGGATTGAGATACCACTTTCACTGCTTGCTGTGATAATTTTGTTTTTTCTTGCCAACAACCTCTTTTTAACTGACACCCCTGTGATTTCAAGAATTGACGGACTTCTACTGCTACTTTTCTTTGCAGGTTTCCTGATTTATATTTTTTATATGGCAAAGAAAAAGCGTTCTGTAGAAGAATTTAGTGTCAGCAATATCCGGGGATACAAGGCAGCTTTGATTATTGTTGCCGGACTTGCTGCGCTCATTATTGGCGGAAAACTTGTTGTTGACAATGCTGTTAAATTAGCTCAATTTATTGGCATCAGCGAAAAAATAATCGGATTCACCATCATTGCCGTGGGAACATCACTGCCGGAACTGGCAACTTCCGTTGTTGCAGCAATGAAAAAGAGTCCCGAGATTGCCGTTGGAAACATTATTGGTTCCAGCATTTTCAATATTTTTCTGATTTTGGGAACAAGTGCACTAATCAGCCCGGTTACCTACAACACTGCCTTTAATTATGACTTTTATCTTCTGACAGGCGGAACGATTCTTCTTTTGATTTTCATGTTTATCGGGAGTCATGCAAAGCTCAACCGCCGGGAAGCAGCTGTTTTGCTACTGATTTATTTAGGATACGTTAGCTGGCTGGTAGCAAAGGAGGTAGCAAATTCTGTCGCTTTTTAACATGCTCTCTGTATAATTTCAACGTAATATTTCTTAAAAACAATTCATGAAAAAAATCTGGAAAATAGATAATATGCCTGACTTGCAGGGGAAAGTAGTGATTGTTACCGGAGGCAACAGCGGGCTGGGATTTGAATCGGTGAAGGCTTTTGTCCGGAAAGGTGCAAAAGTTATCCTTGCCTGTCGTTCAATGGAAAAAGGAGAACAAGCCAGACTGAAAATTTTAAAGGAAGTTCCGGCAGCAAAAATTGAAACAGCAGAACTCGATCTGACTGATCTGGAGTCGGTGCGCCAGTTTGCAAAAGCATTTCAGAAAAACCATTCGCGACTGGATGTGCTGCTCAACAATGCCGGAATTATGACCACACCATACTTTCAGACAAAAGATGGCTTTGAAGGGCAGATTGGTACCAATCATTTGGGGCACTTTGCCCTGACCGGATTGCTCCTCGGATTAATCCGAAAAACTCCGAAGTCCAGAGTAGTGAATGTGAGCAGTGTAGCCCACCAAGCTGGAAAACTTAATTTCGACAACCTGCTTTTTGAAAACGGAACCGGCTATTCTCCCATGAAAGCTTACGGAGATTCAAAACTTGCCAATTTGCTGTTTACCTATGAATTGCAGCGCTTTTTTGAAAAGAATCACATCAACAGTATATCGGTGGCTGCGCACCCCGGGGTTTCGCAGACCGACCTGTTCCGGCATTTAGATAAAAAATGGTATTTCAGATTAATCTATCCGGGGTTCAGGATGATTTCACAAAAAAGCGAAGCCGGCGTTCTTCCGCAACTCCTTGCTGCTACCGACCTGCATGTCAGAGGTGGTGATTTCTACGGTCCGGGTGGATTCATGCAACTGAAAGGTTATCCCGTAAAAGTAAGTTCCAATGGCGCTTCCCGCAATATTGAAAATGCAGCAAGATTATGGAAAATATCAGAAGAGTTGACAGGAGTCAGATTTGTTGCAGATTAGTTAATAATCTGCTTATCTGTATGTTCACCCCTAACCTGGACAAGCCAGAACCAAACAGAAAAATGCGTAACTTTACTGAAT
>CAYNOQ010000094.1:0-9238 GCA_964398855.1 uncultured Mariniphaga sp.
CATGTGCTGTTTCCGGATAATAGATATCATTCGCATTAGCCGTAATGGTCTGGTAAGTTTCTCCTGCTTTTTTGAGTTTTACCTGGCGTTTATTTAACAGCTTGCCGCCACTATTAACTGTAGCGTAAAAAGTACTGTTTTGATCATTGTTTTCTCTTCTCTTTCGCAATGCAGAAACAAGAATTGTTTGCGAGCCGGTATTAATTGTATATGGGGTATGTAATGTAACCTGAAGCCATCTGTTATTATTTATAAAATTACTACCTCCTGAAGTCACGGTATAACCACTCGCTGGTATCGTAGTAGCAGCTCCATTTCCAACTTTTACTGTAAGAGAATTTACAGTTGTGCCGTTACTTGTAAAAGTAAAAACAACATTGCTACCAGACCCGGTTGGAGAAAAAGTGTAAGTAGCTTCTCTTGAAGAAGTTCCTGTTTGAGATATACTTAGACTATAACCATTAAACGAATCTTGATGAGTTCTGTTGTTGTTAGTTCCACCCGCTACAAATGAGACAGGACTTGTTCCGCCATCATGCGCCCTTCCAGTCCAGTAGAGTCCGGCATAGATAATATTTGTACATTCCGGATTGGCGTCATTTTCCGCAGAAAACTGAAGCGTTGCCGAGGATGAGTTGATAGTATTTACATCTCCGTCTCTATCAACATAGACTGATGTGCTGTTTGAGCCGTTATTGGTATTGTCTCCGTAATTCTGCAGCGTCATATTGGTATTCCCGATCATCTCAAAATCACCCTTGATGTTGTAGATTTTTTTTGAAGGTGAGTTTTGAGAAGTGCGCTGCGAAAAATCAACTACCACTTCCTGTGCCTGTGCAAAGCTCCCTAACAAAAGGAAAAATGCCAGAAAGGCAATTGTATTTTTTAACCGGTTTTTCATTTTGGATGTCATGTAAAATGTTTTCATTACAAAATTTTTAGGGTTTTGTTAATTGGGTATGGAAAGTAAATAGTAAACCGGAAGATCTTCCGTGGAAGCTACCAGATTTTGCGTAAGTCCGGGCAAGCAATTTTCGCTACTGCTACCGCAGGCATCATAGGCAAAAACCACAACTACATATTCCAGCGCTTCGAAACTTTCTAATTGTCCCAAATTGAGATTCAGGGAAAGCTGTTCAGGTTCGGAAATAGTAATTTTCAGAAGCCTTACAGCGTTGAAAGCCTCATTACCAGAAGCTAATATCGAAAAGCTTTCGGGGGCTGCAAATGCCACAACCGGCGCTGTATCGCCATAGACTTTCAGTTCGCCGTTTTCAGCATAAACTGAAGGATGCACATCCGAGAAAAGAGAGTTTAACTCCTGATTTTCATCGGATTGCTCGGATAGGATAACATTCAGATTTTCAACGCGCTGCGCCGAAACCTGAAGGGTAGAGAACAAGAAGAGTACAACGGCAAAAAGCATCCATGCCCCCCGCCATTTTTTAAAAAGGAAGAATTTGTCCATATCTATTTGTTTTAAAAGTGTTACATTACTCACATACAGCACACTGAGAGGTGCTGTTAATATATTCAGCCTAAAATGTCTTTTTATTTTGCGTCCTGATTGCATAATTTCAAACTTTTTCGTTGCACACCTATAAGCAACGAGTGTGCCAAACTAAGTAAACAACTGGACATCAACGGTTTACAAAAATCAAAAATTCAGAAACTGTCTCAAAATGGGACAAATCGTCTCAAAATGAGAAAAACGGGTTTTTTGGCGCTTTTTCAGAGAAAATTTGAGATAAAAAGGATGGATTTGGTGATATTCAAATGTGCAAATTTTCAAATTTGCAATAAAAAGATTTCCCAGGTGAAAAAATCCCCATAAATTTTTAAATCTGGACACCGGGTTTCCATTTTAAAATTTAACTTTGTTGTTTTTGAATTTATGCAGAGACAGAACGGACAAGAAATTTATATTGCATATAAAACAAAAGTTTAAAAAATCTTTAACCCAATAATTTTCGTCTTATGGATAACATTTTCATTTTAGTTCCCCTTGCTTCATTGTTGGCATTGGCATTTGCCTGGTATTTTTTTAAATCGATGATGAAATACTCCGAAGGCACACCCCGGATGAAGGAAATTGCACAGTATGTGCGCGAAGGGGCAATGGCTTATTTAAAAAGGCAGTACAAAGTGGTGACACTGGTTTTTATCGTGTTGTTTGTATTGCTGACCATTATGGCATATTTTAATGTGCAGAATCCGTTTGTTCCCATCGCCTTTCTCACCGGCGGTTTTTTCTCGGGTTTGTGCGGTTTCTTAGGGATGAAAACAGCTACCTACGCCTCTGCACGTACTGCCTACGGCGCTTCGGAATCGTTGAATAAAGGATTACAGGTGGCTTTTCGGAGCGGAGCAGTGATGGGGCTCGTTGTTGTAGGCTTTGCGCTGTTAGATATTGCTGCCTGGTTTTATGTGCTGGACAAATGGATTTACACTCCCGCAAACATGTCTGAAGGACTTCGCTTTTTGGGGCTTACCATTGTTCATCCTCATCCTGAATATGTGATGAACGGCGTGATTAGCGAAATCGGACTGCGTGCCAAGCTTGGTGAAATCACCGTTACGATGCTCACTTTTGGTATGGGCGCTTCAACCCAGGCGCTTTTTGCACGTGTTGGCGGCGGAATTTACACCAAAGCTGCTGATGTTGGCGCCGACCTTGTTGGAAAAGTAGAAGCCGGAATCCCGGAAGACGACCCGCGCAACCCCGCAACCATTGCCGATAATGTTGGAGACAATGTTGGAGACGTTGCCGGAATGGGCGCCGACCTTTATGAATCTTATGTGGGGTCAATTCTGGCTACTGCCGCTTTGGGCGCATCCCTGCCGGCATTAGTTATGAAAACCTCAGGTCTTACTGCTTATCAAGCGGTGCTTGCTCCCATGATTGTTGCAGCAATCGGAATTATTCTGTCCATCATCGGAATTTTTATGGTGAGAACCAAGGAGTCTGCCACCCAAAAGAATTTGCTCAATGCGCTGCTGCTCGGAACCGGTGGCAGTTCATTCCTGATTTTGCTGGCAATGGTCGGGTTAGTATTGATGGGCTGGGTAACCTGGGGCGTATTCTGGTCGGTTGTCATCGGATTGGCTGCCGGTGTCATCATCGGGCAGGCAACCGAATATTTCACATCCGATGAATACAAACCTACAAAGGGAATTGCCAAACAGGCGCAGCACGGACCGGCAACCACCATTATTGACGGACTTGCAGTGGGCATGTATTCCACCTGGATTCCCGTGGTAACCATTGTGCTTGCCATTTTGGGCGCTTTCTGGACTGCCGGCGGAGCCGAAAGTCTTGCCATGGGAGTTTACGGAATCGGTTTCGCAGCTGTGGGAATGCTTTCCACATTGGGAATTACGCTTGCCACGGATGCTTTTGGACCAATTGCCGACAACGCAGGCGGAAATGCCGAAATGTCTGAACTTGAGCCTCATGTGCGCGAACGTACAGACGCTTTAGATATGCTTGGCAACACCACTGCCGCAACCGGGAAGGGGTTTGCCATTGGCTCGGCAGCGCTGACTGCCATGGCGTTGATTTCGGCATATATGGAAGAGATCAGAATGTGGTTTGACCGCATTGCCAAATCGGGAGAAGGCTTCGTAACCAAAGGAAGTTACATTTTTTACAACGATATTGCTCCTGCTGTTCAGGAAGGAATGCAGGCTGTTAAAATCTCAACGGCATCCGTAGAAGATTTTTCGGCAGCTTACAACATTTCACTGTTTAACCCGCTGTTTTTAGGTGGAATTTTTCTTGGTGCGATGATGGCATTTCTTTTCAGCGCCATGACCATGAAAGCTGTCGGGCGCGCTGCCGGCGCCATGGTTGACGAGGTGCGGCGTCAGTTCCGCGAAATAAAGGGAATTCTTGAAGGCAAGGCAAAACCGGACTATGCAAGATGTGTGGAGATTTCAACAAGAGGCGCACAGCGTGAAATGTTGCTGCCTTCGTTAGTGGCTATTGCCGTTCCGGTTATAGTTGGGGTTGCCATGGGTGTTGCCGGAGTTGTCGGGCTGCTTGCAGGCGGGCTGACTGCCGGATTTACGCTGGCTGTCTTTATGAATAATGCCGGTGGAGCCTGGGATAATGCAAAAAAATTCATCGAAAAAGGAAATTACGGCGGGAAAGGCGGTGAGGCACATAAAGCCGGTGTTGTTGGCGACACGGTGGGCGATCCGTTCAAAGATACATCCGGTCCGTCGCTCAATATTCTCATCAAACTGATGACGATGGTTTCAGTTGTGATGGCAGGACTGACAGTTACAATCAGTCTTTTATAGTTTTGAAACAAATAACAAAGCCACCTGTCTTCCCCGGCAGGTGGTTTTTGGCAGATTATCTGCTCACTTAAACTGATTTTGAAAAAATGTAAAATCAACAGTTCGAAAGCATGTTTTTGAACAAAATATTCATATATTTAGCTGCTTAAAATCGAAATAAATTAAAAATTAAAATCATGGCGAATCTTTCAACTACCTACATGGGTTTAAAATTAAAAAGCCCCCTTATTCTTGGCTCCTCCAATCTTACCATGAAAGCCGGAATTCCCCAGCAGCTTGAGGAGGCTGGAATTGGCGCTATTGTTTACAAATCGCTTTTTGAAGAACAGATACAACTTGAAAGCCTTCAGCTTGCTGAAGATTTATCTGAATATGAATACCGCAGTGCAGAAATGCAGCGCCTGTTTCCCGAAATTGAACATGCCGGACCAAAAGAGCACCTGTTTAATATTGAGCAACTGAAAAAAAGTGTCAGCGTGCCCGTAATTGCCAGTCTGAATGCAATTTACGAACCCACATGGGTTGAATATGCCCGCGAGTTGGAAAAAACCGGCGTTGATGCCCTTGAGCTTAATCTGTTTACGGTTCCCGGGTATTTTGAGAAGGATGGCGCAGCAATAGAAGCAAGCCAGGTGCATATTGTGGAGTCGGTGAAAAAAGCGGTAAACATCCCGGTCAGCGTTAAGATGAGCCTGTTTTATACCAATCCGCTCAACTTCATAAAAAAAGTTGACGAAGCGGGAGCGGACGGCTTTGTTCTGTTCAACAGATTTTTCAATCCTGATGTAAATATCAGCAACAAGGAGTTTAATTTCCCGTGGTCTTTCAGTAATCCAAAAGACCATCTCATTGCACTGCGTTTCACCGGGCTGCTTGCAGGAAACGTAAGCGGAAGCATTTGTGCCGGACGCGGCGTTTATACTGCCAAAGATGTTATCAAGCTGATTCTTGCAGGCGCTGATGCCGTTCAGGTTGTGAGTACGGTATATAAAAACAAACCTGCCGTAATTTCCGAAATTCTGATGGACCTGAACAACTGGATGGATGAAAACGAGTTCAGCTCATTTGACGATTTCAGGGGAAAACTTGCCCGCCATAACCTGAAAGATCCGTTTGTATATCAGCGTGGAATGTATGTTGATATTCTGATGAATGCAGAGGAGATTTTCAAAAGATATCCGATGATTTAGAAGGATTTATATAACTTCAAAGCCCGAAAAATCAGGTGATTTTTCGGGCTTTGAGGTTTTTAGGGAAAGTTCAATTCCCATCTATCACCTCTCCCCTAACCGCCCACCAGCCCCAAAGTAACTAACCCCACCACCATAGCAATCCCAAAACTCAGCAGTGTGCCGATCAGTACATATTCGGTCAGTTTTCTGTTTTTGGATTCTTTTAAATCACCAAAACGAAAAACCGATTTGGCTGCCAGCAGAAATCCAATTCCTTCCCAATGTCCTGCTACTATGAAGATAAACACGAAAACACGCTCTAATATGCCTATATATTTGCCGGCATTCACGAGCGAACCGGTATTTTCATCATGCAATTTTTCCGACCAGCCCGACATCAATACCTGTATCACAATCCCGCTCACCGAAGTGATAAGCAACAGTGCGGTTACATAAATCCATATATCTTGATTTAAGCTCAATAATGACATTTCTATTTCGGAGTACCACCAAAACATCCATACGGCAATAATCGACAAAAGGTGCAATCCCTGATCAATTAAAAACCAGTTTACTCTGCTGTTCTCTTTTTGTAAATAGAGCTTGAAAACATCAATCATAAAATGCAAAATCATTATGACCAATGCCAGTGACCAATATCCAATATCCCATAGAAGCAACAAAACCAATGCTCCATGGATAGCTGCATGAATGTATAAAACCGGAGATTTTATCTTCTTTGCTTCTTTTCTCTCTACCCACGATTTGGGTTGAAATAAGAAATCACCTATTAGATGAGCAAGAAAAAGTTTTATCAATGAAATCATTGAAGCAGCAAATTTATTTTTTTTCTATACATTTTTTCCAAAGCCAGCACTTCATCCATGTAGGCTCTTTTCCACCTGCCACTCACCGCACTCTGCTTAATTCCCAAAATTCTGCCAATATCTTCCTGTGTCAAATTGGGGTTTTCAAGCACTAACTTAATTAGCTCAGCGGACGAAACCGACCAATTATTCATAAAAGTTTCTGCAAGTCTGAGGTACAGGTTAATCTCCTCATCAAAATCCTGCCAGGGGGTTTTAATTCCCAGTGAAACATTCTCCTGTCTCAATGAATCAAACTTTTCTCCGGCATAAATAAATGCACTGCCGTTACTTTCAGACACCCTTTCGCCCGAAAAGCTTTTATCACCAATGCCGACTGACATTCTCACATCAATCACGCTTTTTTTCTTCTGCTCTTCAGTTGGCTCAATCTTTTTTATCAGCGCCTTGATTTCCAATGCTTTTTTTATAGCTTCCTGCGGTAAAGAAATCTCTATCTGAAAAAAATCTCCCCAAACCAACTCCCAAACCTTTGGCGTTTCGCCCCAGCTGCCGAAAAGTTTTTTTAACGGCGACAGCCATCTTTCCTGGTCAATTATCTTTCTTGAAGATATAATATCCCCTTTTATTACTGCAATCATTGTCCTTACAAATTAAATTATTGCTGGAACCTGCAATATTATGAATTATTGCTGAAACCTGCAATATTATGAATTATTGCTGAAACCTGCAATAAATTGAATTATTGCAAAATTGTGCAATATTTATCTATGAAGAAATGAACATATTCATTCAATAAAGTTCCTAAATAATAAGGTAAGTTCATTAGACAATAAGGCTTACCTGTTGGTGTAACTGCATCTTCAACAATAAACTCACCTCCGTAAATCCGAACGGCAAAAGGATGATTCGCTTTATCTATAAACTGATGAAGAGATTTCAAACTTCCTGTTGTTCCTGATTTTATTTCAACAGGAATTAAATATCTGCCATAAGGAATAATTAAGTCCACTTCGGCAGATGATTGAGTTTTATCCCTAACCCAGAAATTTGGTTTTTTATAACTGCCCGTATTCAAAGAAATGAACTCCTGCATAATAATATGAGGTATCAGCGCTCCCTTATAAGCTTCGCTCAAATCATCCATTAGCAATAAATCGGCTTGAATATTCAAGTCAAAGTTCAGAATCCCGGTATCCATAAATTGCAATCGAGGCGATTTTTTTAAATCGGGGACAATTGGAGGTTCAATATTCGTACACGGATAAATAATTTGAATCACTTTAGCGCTGTCCAAACTTCGAAAAGCTTCGCTCACTTCTCTTGATTTATAATTGGAATTTCCAAAATTTTGAAATTTCACCCGCTGATCCACAAATGCAGCAGCAGCGTTCACAATATGCTTAATCACATGCTCTTCCGATCTGTTTGAAGCATATTTTACAATATCATCTTTATAGGTATTCCAAATACTTTCATAAATAGGCGGCAAAATAGATAAATCCTCAAGTTGACTATAATTGGCAACAATCTCCGGCATCCCGCCAATTATACAATATCTATGAAACTCTTTCAGTAAAATTTCATGTACCATTTTGTTAACAGGGATTTGCTCCATACGTTCCAAAAGCATTTTCTTTCCCATAGCAAGTAAATACTCCTTAAAATTAAGTGGAAACAGATAGAGATAATTTACTCTTCCTACCGGAAAATGTTGAATTTTATTCAGTGCGTGCTCCAATAACGATCCGGCTGCAATTACACTGATTTCAGGAATTTCCTCATAAAAATAGCGCAGAAAAGCAATAGCCTTTGTTGATTCTTGTATTTCATCAATAAAAAGCAAAGTTTTGGGAAACCGGGCTGATGCAATTTCATTTTGCAGGGCTAAAGCCTCTATAAGTTCCTGGACATTATTACTTCTTTCGATTAAATCAAAATCCTCTTTTTTTTCTAAATTGAGTTCAATAAAGTGGGTATAAGTTTTCCCAAAATTTCTGATTAAAGTAGTTTTCCCAACCTGTCGGGCTCCTCTTAAAACTAAAGGCTTTCGTGAAGCGTTAGTTTTCCAGGCTTGTAACTCACTCCAAATATGTCGTTTAAATGTTCTCACTCACTTTGCAAAATGCAAATATAACAAGACTTTGTAACAAAACAAGGGCAGTTTTCGAAAATTTATGTAACAAAACAAACCCAGTTTTATGAAAATTATGTAATGAAACAAGGGCAGTTTACCTTTTAAGGCTAAAAAAGAAGTTTGAAAATGTGTTTTTATATAGTATTGAAATAACTTTAAATTCAAAAAAATATTACTCATCATTAACCAGCTTCGTAATATACGCCTGTCCCGGATGAGTCTGTGTGTATGGAAACTGCTTTGCTTTTATCTTCTTTTTCTTTAACGCCAATAACAATATACTTATCCTCATCAGAAAGATTATTTGCAAATGCTGAGAAATCTTTGAGAATATCATGTTTTTTTGGATTTTGCCCTAATGGATATTCAGTCTTTTTAAAATCAACAGTTGAGCTTTCATTCTCATAGCTGATAATATCATGAATTCTTTTCATATCAAGTGAAACTTATTTTTGTCATTACCTCTGCTTCTTAACCCACATTATCATTATTTCCTACTATTGCTCTCACTCATCTCCCTGATTAAACAAATTGGGCTCGTCAAACAATCTTCCTGAAAAGTAGCCGCTGTCTTCACTTACACGATTGCTTTTTGAAGCTTTGATTTTATAGTTTGCTTTTTTCTTTTTGCTCCCTTTTTTGTCGTGTAGTCCGGCTTTTACTTCATCGGCATACAGTTGGTGATTTAGTTGCAACAAACGTTTAAGCACCTCTTTGCGGGCATCGGGATGGATGGTGAAGCGTACACGGTCGTTTTCGGGAAGGTAGTCCACTTCGTAGTAGTTGTGGCGCAAGTC
>CAYNOQ010000095.1:0-9222 GCA_964398855.1 uncultured Mariniphaga sp.
CTATGTAGATGAAAGAGCTATACAACCCAATTTGCCGTTCAGGTTGAAGTCGCCTGTATGGTTACCAGGCATACGCGTTGTTAATCAGTAAGTACGGATTAATCGACCCGAAAAGGTACAGTGTCAGACAGCAACTGTGAAGGCTTGCAGCAGAAGTTTACAGGAAAACCGCACGTACGGTTTGATGAGGGGGAGGGAAAGAGCAATCAGGCTCTTTCTTTCTCTACTCTACTGGTGAGTTCTCTTGAGTTTTTCGCCACAAATACACGAAGGCCTGCCTGCCGGACAGGCAAGCACCAAGTTTCACTAAGTCTTCAAAAATATTACTTTCACAAAAAGTCCTGATACTAAGAATCCTAAATCTATTTTAAACCACATAGACACATTAGTTCACATAGATTTTTCTCTGTGGTAAGCGTTGTCGTGAATGCACGAATTAAAGCGCAACACTCAATGGATTACTCCATTTGCCGATGTTAAACCACTGTTAACCGATTGATTACTCTGTTTTTGGTTCTCCAATAGCTATATTTGCTCTTTACAATAAAAATGGGGAAACGAAATGAAAAAAAGGAAAGACGAATCAAACAGGAAAGCATTGTTCGGTTTATTTCTGGTAATTATCGGTATGCTCTGGATTTTATTTAAGCTTGACTTTATACCGGAGGTACTGACGGATATTTTAGTTTCCTGGCAGATGCTGCTCATCGCTATCGGGCTGTTCTCCCTGCTTGCCGGCAACCGCACTTCCGGAATCGTTCTGATTGTCATAGGCACCTTTTTTCTGATAGATCAGCTGCTGATAATTCCCTATCATTTGAGACAGTTTGGGTGGCCCTTTTTAATCATCGGTATTGGTGTTGTGCTGATTATTACACATAACCGGAAACCGAAAATTCCCCAATTTGAATCTTCAGAACAGGGAACCGATTTTTTTGATGATTTTGTCATTTTTGGGGGGAAAGAGATTTTTATCAGCACAAACAATTTCCTTGGTGGAAAAATTACTTCAATTTTTGGAGGCGCCGAGTTTGATCTGCGCCAGACTTCCCTTGCCGAAAACGGCGCCACCATTGAGTGCGTAAATATTTTCGGAGGAAGTGGTTTTAAGATACCCCCCGACTGGACTGTCATCAATGAGCTTACGGTAATTTTTGGCGCTTTCACCGATAAACGCAGTGCATCTGTTGTGAATCCGGGTCAGAATACATCAAAAGTTTTGATTATTAAGGGATTTTGTGTTTTTGGCGGAGTTGAGGTAAAATACAATTAGCATGGATTTTAAACATCCTTTCATATCCAATCCGCGGCTTGGCATCTATTACTTCTTAGTGTGGCTGAGCATAATTGTTATCGGTGTACTCATAAAATGGTTGTCATTTGGTGTTGACCCCGGACTTGCACTGACGGAGGCGATTGCTTTTAACCTTTCCTATGCCGTTATCGGTTCATCTATCTGGTATGTGATAAAATTCAGTACACTGGAAGACAATTCCATCAGAAAAATTGTTGCATCACACGCCATTTCAGCCACCGTAATTGTCTTTATCTGGAGCTATACGGGCACGGTTATCATCAAATTGCTCTATCCGGTGCATTTTCAGCAGCACTGGGTTTCCAACAAGGTAACAATGACAATTTTTGGCGGATACATGTCATACATAACTATTGTTATTTTCTTTTATGCAGTCAATTATTATCAGGAATTCAAGAAAAAGCTGATCAATGAAGGTAATCTGAAATCACTGGTTAAGGAGGCGGAGCTTCATGCCCTGAAATCGCAAATCAATCCCCATTTTTTATTTAACAGTCTGAATAGTATCTCGTCGCTGACGATGACTGACCCGGATAAAGCACAGGAAATGGTGATTAATCTTTCTTCGCTTATGCGTTATTCCCTGAGACATGAGCAGATTGACAAAGTGCCGCTGAGCGAAGAACTGAAAAACAACATGCTCTATCTTCATATTGAAAAAGTGAGATTTGGAGAAAAGCTGAATCCGGTCTTCGAGATTAATGAAAATTGCATGCAGGCGCAGATTCCGAATATGATTTTGCAGCCGCTTTATGAGAATGCAATCAAATATGGCGTTTATGAAGCAACGGAAACGGTTGATGTTATTACCGCCGGCAGAATGGTGAATGATGTGCTGGAAATCACCATCACCAACAACTACGATTCTGTGACTTTGCCCAAAAGAGGAGAAGGAATCGGGTTACGAAACATTCGCGACCGGTTGCAGATTATCTATGGAAATTCTATGTTGATGAAGGTTGAGGACGACAAGAAGAAATTTAAAGTAACTTTGGCAATTCCACAAGAATAATTAACATGACAGATAAATTACGAACAATAATTATTGATGATGAGAAACTTGCCCGCAATCTGCTGCGTTCTTTTCTGAAAGATTCTAAAAATATCGAAATCATTGCCGAGTGCGAAAACGGTTTTGATGGCGTTAAGACAATTAATGAAATGATGCCCGATCTTGTTTTCCTTGATATTCAAATGCCGAAAATTACCGGCTTTGAGCTTTTGGAACTGCTGGAGCACAAACCACACATTATTTTTGCAACCGCTTATGACCAGTATGCGCTGAAAGCTTTTGAATATAATGCGGCGGATTATCTGCTGAAGCCCTACTCCAAAGAGCGGTTGCAGGAAGCGGTTCAAAAAGTGGCAGAGCGGATTCGTTTAGAAGGTCCTGTTTCTGATGTGCCCGGCAAAATCGTTGATTTTCCGCATGAAGAGGCGCTTGAGCGGATTGTGGTAAAGGACAGAAGTAAAATACATATCGTTCCGGTGGATCAGGTTCGGTATATTGAGTCGATGGATGATTATGTGCTGATTTATACCCGTGAAAACAGATATATCAAGCAGAATACCATGAAATATTTTGAAAGTGCGCTTGACCCCAAAGCATTCGTCCGTATTCACCGCTCATACATTGTAAAAGTTGAGGAGATTGATGAAATTCAGCAATATGAGAAAGAGTCCTATATCGTTTTTTTGAAAGATAGAACCAAACTGAAGGTGAGTAAATCGGGCTATAAAAACCTGAGAAATGTTCTTGAGTTTTAAAGTCAGTATTTTTTAGATAATGTTGCAGAGTTTTTTAATGAAAAACAATGAGACATTGATAATGAGCCTAAAAGAAACTTAATCGGAAAAGCTGATAGACAAGCCGGGAAAAAAATTTCAATTTAGGAAGAATTGTCCAACCGGGATTTAAATATCGGATCATAAGTTATTTACATCGATGGCACTGTTCACTTGCGAAATATCTTCCGCTCTCTGACATTTGTGAGTAAAAATTCAGTTTACAAATCTTCTGTTTTCGGACGTGATGAACAAATAAATATTATATTTGCACACTCAAATTAAACGGTGGCTGTAGCTCAGTTGGTTAGAGCACTGGATTGTGGTTCCAGGGGTCGTGGGTTCAAATCCCATCAGCCACCCAGAAAACAGAGGCTGTCCGACAGGACAGCCTTTTCTCTTTCATGCTGTTGCATATCAGTGCATTGCTGCATTCCACTCTGAAACATGAGCTTTCTTACCCGTTCTAACCTGAACCATGCCGCTGATTTTGTTTCCTTCAACCTTTCCGCTGTAAAGGTATTTTTCATCACTTTTTGAATCAGAAACTGCGAAGCTGATTCTGTCGCCTTTCAGGGTAGCTTCTTCAACGGTCAGCGATGTTTTATCTGATTTTATACGAAGGCTGATTTCCTGAAACTCCTGTCTGGCGCTCATTGTGAACGATTTTCCTTCGGTCCGCCAGCTCCATTCGCCTTTAACATTTGCAGGAATTATCCAGAAATAGATATCGCTCGTCTCTTCCCGCGCATAATTATCATATTTCCAGTCGCCCATATCAAAATCATGAGAAACAACCCGCGTTCCCGGTTTGAGGCGGGCAAGCAGATGCGAACGCAATTGCATGTTTACGGAATTGAGAAGATACATGGTAACAACACTTGCCCTGCTGAAATCGGTGCCAAAAATATTTTCCCGAACAAAAAGGACTTTATCCTGTACTTCTGCCTTTTTTGCATTTTCGTTTGCCTCTTTTATCCGCTCGGAGTCAATATCCACGCCGTGTCCGTATGCGCCTCTTTTAGCGGCGGCAACCACAATGCGTCCATCTCCCGAACCGAGGTCAATCACATAGTCTCCCGGACCAACATTTGCCATATCCAACATTTTATCAACCACATTTTGTGGTGTCGGAACGTAAGGAACATCTAACGGCTGAGCTTTTAACTGCACAAATACAGACAGAAAAAAGAGAAGAGTTACAAAAGGGAAAAACAGTAAATTCCGGATTTTTCCCTGGCTTTTGAATCTCAAAAGCAGTTTTAATTTCAAAGGTGTCTTTTTCATAGTACTCTAATTTTATCAATTTATTTATGAAATAGTTCAATTTTCTGTCATATGAAGCCGGTTTACACAGCTATTCAATAGCAATCAGACCTAAAAATCAAATGCTATAATTTTCTGTTTGCAAGTTACAAAATAAAAACGAAGCCCGAAACAGATATTTTTCTCTCTGAATCAGGCTTCATCCTGTTGTTTGTATTTGTATGTTTTGCGTGTTATCTTTTGCTCAAAACGTCCTGTTCGTAATTGAGTATTTCCCGGATATAACCTTCGCCTGCCGGAACACCGTTTTTTAGGCAGTAGTAGTCCCATACAGCGCCGAATGGTTTGGTTTTTAGTTCTTCCAGCATGGCTAACCGTTCAAAATACTTCTCTTTTTCTTCCAATTTCAGTAGCATTGAAGTTGGTTCCAGCAGTGCAATCAGGAAAGACTTTTGTGCTGCGCGGGTTCCAATAACATAGGCGCCCACCCTGTTTATGGAAGCATCAAAAAAGTCAAGTCCGATATTGACCCGCTTCAAAAAGTTGTTTCGCACAATTTCTGATGCAATCAGCTGCACTTCGTCATTCAGTGCAACCACATGGTCAGAATCCCAGCGCACCGGGCGGGTGATGTGGAGCAGCAACTCGTCTGCAAACTGCAGGCAGGACGAAATTTTGTCGCCAACCTGTTCTGTCGGATGGAAGTGACCGCTGTCTAAGCAGATCAGCTTATCGTTTTTAATGGCATAACCTAAATAAAAATCGTGCGAGCCAACCGTCATGGATTCTAACCCGATTCCAAACAGCTTGCTCTCCACTGCATCTTTCAGCAACTCCTTTGGATAGGCTTTTTCAAAGCCTTCATCCAATGATTTTTTTAGCAGGGAGCGATAGCCGTTTCTGTCAATGGGCGTATCTTTTGAACCATCCGGCACCCAGGTGTTGTGCACACACGGCGAGCCAAGCTGCTTGCCCATTTCAGCGCCGATTTCGCGGCACCGTTTCAGATGTTCTACCCAAAACTGCCTGATACTTTCATCTTTTGAGGACAGAGTAAAACCGGCGGCAGCTTTTGGGTGGGAAAAGTAGGTACCGTTAAAGTCGATTCCGATTTCAAGTTGCTTTGCCCAGTCAATCCAGCTTTGAAAATGTTCAATGGTGATTTCATCGCGGTCAACTTTTTTGCCGCCAAAATCACCATAGCTGGCATGAAGGTTCAGCCGCTGTTTTCCTGGTAAAAGCTGCATCACTTTTTCTAAATCGGAACGCATTTGTCCGATAGTTGTGGCTTTCCCCGGATAGTTTCCGGTTGCCTGAATTCCACCGCCCGAGAGGGTGGCATCCGGTGTCTCAAAGCCGCCCACATCATCGGTTTGCCAGCAGTGTAGGCTGATTACCACTTCATTCATTTTCTCAATTGCAGCTTCGGTATCCACGCCAAGTCCGGCATATTGCTCTTTTGCCAACTCGTAAGCTTTTTCAATTTTTGTTGTGCTCATAATCGTATTATTCAATTTTATTTTTCAACTATTTATAAAGTATAACTGATCCGGTAATTTCCCGAACCTAAAGTAAATGTGGTGTTTCCGTCAGTTTCCCGGGCATTCACCGCTTCGCCGGCTAACGGTTTTGCATTCAGCGTAACTTTTCCGGGGGCTGCAGACGGAAGTGTGATGGTTGCCGTTGTGTTTGCCGGAATGGTAACATCATAGACCATTTGATTTTCTTCGATTTTCCAGTCCGATTTAATCTCTCCATACATTGATTTATAGATTGCTCTGGCATGAGTCAGCCCGCCACCCGGATGTGGCGCCAGATAGAAGTGTTTGTAGCCGGGTTCTTCCGGGTCAAAATCAATTCCGGCTACATATTTATACAGCCAGTCGCCAATTGCTCCATAGGCATAGTGGTTGAAACTGTTCATTCCCGGATCCTGGAATGTGCCGTCAGGTTTTTGTCCGTCCCACCGCTCCCAGATAGTAGTTGCTCCCTGAGTAACCGGATAGAGCCAGGAAGGATAATCTTTTCGGGTCAGGAGCATGAAGGCAAGTTCTTCGTATCCGAAATCCGACAATGTTTTGCAAAGCAAGGGAGTGCCTAAAAAGCCGGTGGTCAGATGTTTGAATTTATTCACATCGCCGGCAAGAAATTCCGCCGCTTTCGGAACAAGATTGTCGGGCAGCAGATTGAATGCCAGCGCCAGCGCATAGGCAGTCTGTGTGTGTGAGACCAGTCTTCCCGAAGGGGTGACAAACGCATTATTGAATGCTTTTTTAACATTTTCCGAAAGCTCGGAATACATTTTTGCATCGGCAGATTTTCCGAGGATTCCGGCAATTTTTGACATTAATCTGCTGGAATAGGAAAAGTAAGCGGTTGCAATCAGGTCTTTTTCGGTGGTTGCCCCCGGATAGTCGGAACGGTTTGTTGAAAATGCAAGCCAGTCGCCGTAGTGAAAATCACCTGTCCAGAGGTAATCATCGCCTGCTCTGCCTTTCATGTAATCTATCCAGCCTGCCATACTGGGATATTGCACTTCCAGAATCCGCTTGTCGCCAAAAGTCAGATACATCTGCCAGGGGATGATCACCGCCACATCCGACCAGCCGGTTGCACCGCCGTTTCCGTTCAACACATCCGGATTGACGTGCATTATTTTTCCGTCAGCTCCCTGGTCAGCAGCCACATCTTTCATCCATTTTGTGAAAAAGGGCGCCACATTAAAGTTGAAAGCGGAGGTCGGAAAAAATACCTGGGCGTCGCCTGTCCAGCCAAGCCGCTCGTCGCGCTGCGGGCAGTCAGTTGGAATATCGAGAAAATTCCCTTTTTGTCCCCACTGAATGTTGTGTTGCAGCTGGTTAATTAATGGCTCTGAACAGGCAAAATCACCTGTTGGATCCATGTCGGAATAAATTACAACTCCCTGAATATTATCTAATTGTAGTGTTTTGGGGAAGTTTTCGACTTTCACAAATCTGAATCCCTGGAAAGTAAATGTCGGCTCATAAATCTCTTCGCCGTCTCCTTTCAGGATATAGTTGTTGGTAACCTTTGCGGCACGGAGGTTATCAATGTAAAAATTGCCATCCTTGTCCAAAACTTCGGCAAATTTCAATGTTACGTTGTGTCCGCGGTTGCCTTTTACTTTTAATCTCACCCAGCCAACCATATTCTGCCCCATGTCAACAACGGTTTCGCCTTTTGGCGTGGTGATGATTTTCAAAGGCTCAATTTCTTCAACAGCCCTGACGGGAACGCCCTGCGGAGCAATCAGCGTATTCTTTGGATAGTCTAATTTTGCAACTTTTCCCCAGTTACCGTCATCAAACGAAACGGCTGACCAACCGGGCATCTCAAGCCGGGCATCGTAGGTCTCACCGTTGTATATATCGGAAAAAATCAGCGGTCCCGTGGTAGCTTTCCAGCTTTCATCGGTGCCGATTACTTCGCTTGTGCCGTCAGTGTAACTGATGTGCAGCTGTGCAATTAACGCCAGCTTATTGCCGTAGTAGCTGTGCTGCCTGCTGAAACCGATATTTCCGCGATACCAGCCGTCTCCTAAAATAGCGCCCAAAGCGTTTTGAGCTTTCAACATGTTTGTAACGTCAAAAGTCTGATATTGAATCCGCTTGTTGTAGCTTGTCCAGCCCGGAGTGAACAGTTCATCACCCACTTTTTCGCCGTTCAGATAGAGTTCGTATAATCCCAATGCGGATACGTAAATTCTTGCAGATTTGACTTTTTTTGCTGCGGAAAACTCTTTGCGCAGGTAGTGGCAAGGCTTTGAGCCTTCCATCTCCTTTTCATTTTCCATGGTAATCCATGAAGCGCTCCATTGTGCAGGATTTAAAAGTCCGGTTTCCCAAAATGCCGGTTCGCTCCATTTGGTTGCCTTGTTTTGATTATCCCAGATTCGCACCTGCCAGTAAAGACGCTGTCCCGACTCCAATTCGGGTCCCTGATATTCCACATTTACCGACTGGCTGCTGTTCACTCTGCCCGAATTCCAAACCTGCCGGTTTGATTTGCTTAAATTTGAAGGCGAATCAGCTACACGGATTTCGTATGCTGTCTGCGAAATATTCTCCTTGTCAGAGAAAATTTTCCAGCTCAGGCGCGGTTTCTGAACATCAATGCCGATGGGGTTGGCGTGGTATTCGCAAACCAACTCATCAACCCGCGGATTTCCTTTTGTGGTGAAACTCATGCTGCTGAAAATCATCACAATAGCAAGTAGTTTGACAGTGTAATTTCTTTTTTTCATTTCCCTGTTGTTTAAATTGATTGAACATTATTCCATAAAAAACATCTCTTCCAAAGGGATGGAAACCGGTGAATTGTCCGGATTCGTTTTCATGACATCCGCCATGAATTTCCACCACTTTTTAACAATTTCATGCGTTCCCAAATCCTGTGAGCCACCGCCGCCTTTCACTTTCTGAAAGGCAAACAGCGTGTTTGTCTCTTCATCTAAAAAGATGGAATATTCGCTGACGCCGGCTTCTTTTAGTAATTTTTTAAGCTCGGGCCAGATTTCACTGTGCCTTTTTTTGTATTCATCTTTCGCTCCCGGATTCAGGTGCATTTTAAAAGCAAGTCGTTTCATTATCCCAATGCGTTAAGTTCGGGATAGAGCCATTTGGCGATGCCAACCACAATCACTGCCAGCAGAATGGTGAAAATTCCCAGCAGAATGGTGGAGTAGGTTTTTTTGGAAACGCCCTTCCACTCTTTGCGGTAAAAACCCCACAAATTTGAAGTGAGAATAATGGTTGACATGTGCAGAATCCATGAGCTGGCACCGTTGCCGATTTTGGTTTCGCCCATTCCGTAGAAAAAGAACTGCAAAAACCACA
>CAYNOQ010000096.1:0-193 GCA_964398855.1 uncultured Mariniphaga sp.
CCGATCTGAATCTCTATCCCAACTCTCCCGGATACCGACTTATCCTCAACAACGTATTATTTCCCGCAGCCAAAAAGAAAAAGCGGAAGACCTGAAATCAACTGAAGACAATAGCATATATTTTAAACAGAACTTGAAACCCGGAACCCGAAACCCGGAACTTGAAACCCGGAACTTGAAACCCGGAACTTGA
>CAYNOQ010000096.1:293-2044 GCA_964398855.1 uncultured Mariniphaga sp.
AACCCGAAACCCGAAACCCGAAACCCGAAACCCGAAACCCGAAACCCGAAACCCGAAACCCGGAACCCGGAACCCGGAACCCAAAAACAAGAAACGCTGCCTTTTTAAAGACAGCGTTTCTCATATTGTAGCTTTTGCGTTTATTTTATTAAATGCAAAATTTTCATCTTGAATTAATTTTTATATTCAGCAGTAATTTTTGAACCATTTGCTGAAGTAGCCGAAACAGATATAGAATATTCATCCCCTGTTTCTTTTACAATCACCTTGCCCTCTACCAAGTAAAATATCTCAGTAAAAATTCCGTCTCCATCAGAAAGCCAGGCATAACTACCATCAACTTTTTCCTTATAAATCTCTCCGGGAGTAAAGGTGAATGGTTCATAAGTCCACTCTGTCATGGTATAGGTACCCGGTGCAAGTCTTACTGGCTCCTCGCCAACAGGATACATATCTTCATCAAAAATATCGGCAATAACAATAATTCCGTCATCACAGGTTAACGTAAGTTTTCCTACTGAAGAATCATAAAAGAAATTACCGTCCAAATCAATATTTTCTGATTCAAAACTCATATCATCAATATCAAATTCAATCTCTTTATCGGATACAGGCTCACGGATATAGAGAGGATCGCTCACTTCAATTTGTCCGGTGTAAGACAATTCCAGTTTTGTATCTTCAACCGTTGTAACATCCATTTTCACCGTGTAGTCGTTACCTGATTTGGACACATTAATTTTTCCGCCTGTAATTTTCAGCTTGACAGCATCAGCAGCAACAGCGCCACTGTTTAAAATAATACAATAAGCTTCTGAAAAAGTACCTTCATCAAAAGATTCATCCTGATCAGCCGTAAATTCACCAACCGGGAAAGTATCGGTTTCTTCACCGGTATTCAACTGGAAGTAAAGCACATAACCATTTCCTTTATAAGCATTAAGGGTAATTCTATCAGAACTTAATTTATAGTTCACTCCCACGCCGTCGGTCATTATACGCAGATCATAAACATCGGTTCCAATTTCATTGATATCACCCAGATAGTATGACTCTGCCTGAGTCAGGTTCTTTCTCATTTCGAAGAGTGACTCCATTGTTTCGGTCTCCCTTTCAATGGGCGCACACTGTGTTAGTATGACAGCAGCGATTAACCACGCAATTCTTTTAAATAATGTTTTCATATATTTCTTATTTATTTTTTTTCTGATTTACTCATCATACTATGATTCATCTGCTAATGTAAAAGTTCCTGTCCATTTTGCCTTCACTTTTGACCCTAGGGCAGAAGTTGCATCCACAACAATGGTGTATTCTCCTTCATTTTCAGTTATGGTAACCGTTCCTCTCACAAGATAGAGGGTGGCTTCCACCGATGATTTAATTTCAACATAACTACCTGTAGGAGAACCGTCTTTATAACCTGCCCTGATGGTGTTTTCCTTGTCGGAGGCATTGATGGTAAATTCACCGGTCGGCAGTTTAATTTCTTCATCCGGAAACTCAATGTCGTCTGTTTCAAGGTTATATTCTATATCAGATTTTGTCAGAAGGCTCAGAACTATCTCCTCTGTCGGGTTTGAAAGTACAATTTCAAATTCATCAACCTCTTCGAGGTCAGGATTTCCATATTTATCCTCTATTTCATAGGAGTAATCCCAGATTCCCCAATAGGTAACCTCGGCATCCGCCATAGTCCAGTCAACATCCACCATGGCATCTCCCTCATAGGGATCTGAGATTTCACCGGG
>CAYNOQ010000096.1:2144-9199 GCA_964398855.1 uncultured Mariniphaga sp.
TCCAGTCAACATCCACCATGGCATCTCCCTCATAGGGATCTGAGATTTCACCGGGGTAACCGTCATTCCACAGAAAAGAAGCACCGCCTAGATAAAGGGTGGATCTGTTTGGAGTAATAATGTAATTCAAGTAGTACATATTGTCTTTGTTTGTAAATGTACAATATGCTCCATAATTAACAGTATTCCAATATAGTTCGTAGCCGGTTCCCAAATCCGTAAAACCATTAGGCAACTTGTCGGCAGCCCAGTTATTCAGCGTGTCAAGATAAAATTTCAGGTGATAGCCGGGAGGAACCGGATTATCTTCATCATCATCAAGAATATTGTATAAATCTTTTAGACGAAACATCTGAGTTCCTTCAGCCCACTGAATCGGGACAGTGCCTGTACCCAGGTCAAAATCATCTTCATAGAATTCAACTGAACCTTTATCTACCCAGTTATAATCGCGCATCACAGAGATGGTTATGTTAGAATTTCCATACATGGTTTCATCTTTGGGATCGAGCTTCAAAATCAGGTCCGCTTCCATTCCTAATTCCATGGCGGAAAAATCCACTTCAACTGTTTTAACAGTTTCACCGGCTGCAAAAGAGACTGAATTTTCCAATTCAAAAACCTCTTCTTCATCTTCAATGGTAAACTGAACCACTGCAGCCTGATCTGCTTTTCTTCTTCCGATCTCCACAGTAAAAACGGTAGGGGCGTCGGGCAAAAAAGTTCTTGAAGCTTTATTACTCTCTGTAAAATAAGCCAAAGCGCCGGTTCCGGTATCTTCGGGCGAAGGGTCTCTCAGCACCTCTTCCGTACAAGCCGAAAACATGAACAGAAAGACTGCAATGCCTAAGAAATAAATTTTATTTATCGTTTTCATATTTCAATTTTTTTAATCTTTAAAATAAACTTACGGTTTGGGAGGAGCTACTTTCGCATTGTTGTCCTCTTCACTGATACCCTTATTTGCTTCAATTTCACTTTTTGGAACCAACCACAATAAAATCGGAGCTTCTGCAGGTATGTTAAACTGCCATGCAGCCGGGAATGAAGTAACACCGTTCTCCACACGGGTAACCGGTTTTTTCAGGCGCATGATGTCGTAGAATACAAAACCTTCGCCCCAAAGTTCTACACGACGCTGATACCAGATTTCATTCTGCAAAGCAGTAGCATCTGAGGGAGCGGTGTAGCCACTTCCTGCAACCATGCGATTTCCGTTGACAAACTCTTCCAACAAAGCTTTGGCATCAGCAGTTTTGCCTGACATTGCCAAACCTTCGGCTTTGATAAAAATCATCTCTTCGGCACGCATCAGGAACCAGTCCTGAGCCGGAATCTGAGTGTATAAACCGCTTTCCCCTTTGTATGGGCCAAATTTCACATTGGCGTATGCGCCAAAGTCTCCGTCATCGGAAGCTGTTGCACGCCATTCATCATATACCGGTTTGTTCACTAAAGAAGATTCCTCGTTTTCATCCAACCACCACTGCTTGCGAATATCGCTTGCTGAAATTCTTTCAAACAGAAGTTTGTTAATTTTTCTCCAGGCGCCTACGCCCACATAACCGTCTGTATAAAAGGAACATAAATGGGAAGGCATGTTGACAATACCGGACAAAACAATATCGTTATTTTCGGTAATCATGTTAGCCCACATCACCGTTTTATCTTCTGCGCTGGCAAATGCAGGAACAGATACTTCTTTCAATGTATAGGGAACTGCTCCAGAAACAATCAAAGCGCTGTCGGCATCAGCAACTGCTTCTGCCCAGTTGTTCATAACCAGATTGACGCGGGCACGCAATCCGTATGCCACCCCTTGGTCAATATAACCTTTGTCAATGCGTTTGGCGCCTTTTAGATATTTAACCGCTTTATTCAGGTCATCCATAATAAAATCATATACCTCCTGAACAGTGGCACGCGGATTATTGGAAGCCTGCTCAATAGCCGTAGTATCCGTTACAATGGGAACACAAAGTTTATTTTCGTTTCCTTTATAGGTGAACTGATGCAACTGTGCCAGACTGAAATAATCAAAAGCGCGCACTGCCAGCGCCTGTCCCATAAATCCACGCAAAGTGGGGTCTTCAGTTTCCGGGTCAACAGCTGACAAAACAATATTGGCTGAGGCAATTTGCTTGTAGAAAAGGCTCCACATAAATCTGGTGCGAGTACCGGAGTACTCTCTGTCTGAATAATCCCCATTGGGACCAAACCAGTTGTATCCGATATTGGCGCTGGTCATATCAGGTCCGTTGCAATCCATATACAAACATGCTGCGGCATAACCAAAATCGTTATGGGCGCCACTTCCTAAAATCCCGTAATACTCAATCATGTTGGCATACATTGCAGCAGCATCGGCAGCCAGCAATGCAGGATTGGCTTCAATTGCCGCTTTCTTTTGCTCCTCGGTGATGGTGCCGCCTTCGGGCAGTGCATCAAGGTAATCCTGGCAACCTATTAAGCTAAAAATGCTTAACAGAGCCAATATATATATTTTCCCTTTTTTCATAATTCTATATCTTTTATTATTCATTTTGCTTCAAATTAGAACGTTATGGACAAACCTGCCGAAACGGAACGAATCGGAGTATATAACGAACCACTATATGCAACAGTGTAGCTCTGGCGCGGGTCAAGCCCCTGACGTGCCGTGAATAGCGCCACATTGTCTGCAACACCGTAAATCCTTAAATTCTCAATCTTATAACTCTGCAACAATCTTTTGGGAATTGTATAGCCTAAGGTGATATTCTGCAAACTCAGAAAATCGGAGCTGATGAGAAAGCGGGTTGAAGTTCCATTAGCATATTGATCACCCACATTTAAGCGCGGAACATCTGTATGGATATTTTCAGGTGTCCAGGCATTGAGAATGTCTGCATGCCAGTTACGCCCGGCGTCGCTGCTGTATCCACTGTGCATCATTACCTGATAGACATTGTCCATAATCCTGCCACCAACCTGATAGGCAAAATCAACAGACAAATCAAAACCAAAAGCTTCTAACGAGGTTCCAAAACCACCATATACTTTGGGTAAAATATCACCCTGTTCATACTGGGTTGCCTGTGACCAGATATCGGTTGTCTCTTTACCGGTTACATTGCCTTCTGAATCTTTCACATCTTTATACCACAATGAATTTCCGGTGTCAACATCTACTCCGGCAAATTCACGGATATAAAAGTTATACATGGATTCTCCTTCCTTATATATATAACTTCCGCTGATCCATTCTCCTTCCAGTTCGGGAGAGAGTTCTATAATTTTATTTTTAAAATAAGTTGCGTTTGCATAAACATTCCATTTCAGCGTACTTGTTCTGATAACGTCGCCATCCAGTTCAACTTCAAAGCCGGCATTTCTAAGCGATCCGATATTTACGGGCAACACATTGTATCCCATACTGGGCGGAACCGGTTTGTAGTAAAGCATATCAACCGTTTTGCGTGAGAAACCCTCAATAGTTCCGGAAATTCGGTTGTTAAACATGGCAAAATCCACTCCTGCGTTGAAATTATATGAAGTTTCCCAGGTGATGTCCCTGTTTCCTTTATAAGAGCGTGAAGTGGCAAACTCACCGTTATTTTCTGAAATATCATACTGATCTTCATAGGGATAAAGATTTATCCGGCTGGTTCCTGAATAGAGCAGTTTGTCGTTTCCCTGCGCACCGTAACTTGCTTTGAGTTTCAGCATATCAAACTGGCTGACGCCATCCATGAAACTTTCTGAGCTCAAATCCCATGCACCGCCAACCGACCAGAAGTTACCCCAGCGGTTTTCGGGTGCAAAGCTTGAAGAAGCATCACGGCGGTAGGAAAGTGAACCGTAGTATTTTTCCATGAAATCATACTTCACCTGTCCTAAAATTCCCAGTGTAGCATAATTTAAAGAATATGAACTTGTGCTTGGCTGCAAAATCGCATTGTTCAGCTCCGGAATTCTGTCCTGAAATACTTTCTGTTTAAAACCGTTCAGCAGTGATCTTTTATATTTATAGGATTCAACACCGGCTAATACATCAAGGTTGTGCTCGCCAAAGTTTTTGGCATAAGTGAGCAGGTATTGCTGGTTCAGACTAAAAAAGCGTCCTGATTCAACAGAAACATATCCGCCCATATCTGCAAACTGTCCGTAATAGGGATTCTGCAGCATGTTGTAGTGTGTGTTTTCAGCGGTTGTGCCGATGGTTGCATTGGCTTTCAATCCTTCATAAAGGTCAACAATTGCCGACCATTTACCAACAAAATAGTCGTTGGAGAAATTTTCAGTATTTAACAAAACAGCCGAAGCCGGATTTGACTGACTCATAAAGGGACGTTTGGCATTCACTACTTTTCCGTCACCATAATCATACATGGTATAACCTCTGCTGTCCGTCATAATATTTCCCTCAGCATCACGAACATACATAGGATAAATAGGAGCCAGCATATTGCTCACGTAGAAAAGGTTGCCTGAAGATCTGTCATCAACCTGTGCATCGGGATAGCGGGAATCTGTTCTCACATAGCTCATGTTGGAGACAATTCTCAGCCACTCTTTCATATCGTAAGTAGTGTTCAGGCGTGATGAAAAACGGCGGTAATCCGAATTGGAGATAATACCTGAATCTTCAAGATAATTGCCTGAGATAAAATAGTTGAACCTCTCCCCTGTTCCGCTTGCGCTTATATTATATTCCTGACGCAGATTATCGGTTTTGAAAGCTTCCTTAAACCAATCATCTGGATAATATGTATTTTTTCCATCAGAAAATCCAAGGGTTGCAGCCGGATTGAGCTTGAAATTTTTACCGATCAGGCGCTGCCCGTCCGGTACAGAATAGACCTGATAACCCAATCCGCCTTCCGAAGCATCCATCATCACGTTGTTTGCGTGAGCATGAGCAGTTTCAGAATCGGTTCCGGTCAGCTTATTATTATATAATGCACGATAGAAATTTTCATAGTACATTCCGGGGTCAGTCATCACTTTGTAGGTTGGGATGGCGCGCGTGTTGTTACCCCATTTCGCATCCACTTTTATCAAAGCATCTTTCCCTTTTCCACGTTTGGTGGTAATGATAATTACCCCGTTAGCGCCGCGTGCGCCATAAAGTGCAGCTGAAGACGCATCTTTCAGAACGGTTACCGATTCGATATCTGCATTGTTTATTGCCGAAATATCAGAATCATAGGGTACGCCGTCCACCACATAGAGTGGCGTGTTGCTGGCGCTCATGGAACCAATACCGCGAATTCTGATGGTTGATCCGGTACCGGGCTGCCCGTTGGAAGACAATCCCTGAATACCTGCAACTTTACCCGCCAGATTGTTGGTGATATTCGAAGTCTGGTTTTTGCTGATTTCTTCGTCGCTGATAACTGCTGCCGAACCGGTAAAAGCCTTTCTTGTGGAAGTACCGTATGCTACCACAATAACCTCCTCCACACCAATGGTTTCAGATGTCATTACCACATCAACAACGGACAAACCTTCAATGGCAACCTCCTGTGCTGCCATACCGACAAAGGAAAAAACAAGAGTCTGGGCATCTGCCGGAACCTGAATGGTATAATTACCATCAATATTTGAAATGGTTCCAAGCGTTGTCCCTTTAACAACAATCGATACTCCGGGAATTGACGAGCCATCATCTCCCGAGGTAACCTTTCCGGTTATTGTCCTCGTTTGAGCGCTGACTGTCAGAGTCCCCATGAAAAGGAGAACCGACAGAAAAAAAGCAATCTTTTTCATAGAAATAATTTAAAATTCATAATTAAACAGCTAAATATTCAGTCAAAATAATTAAATGTTACATGGGAAACAGAAGCAACACCTGCTCTTCAACAGATGTTCGGAAATTATTTCCTCTGATAACAATCTCATCGTTTTACATTTTTCATTAAGAAAATTGTCCTTTTACCTAATGATTTAAAAGCCAGGTTTTCATTTTTCTTATACTCTTCAACTAAATGTTAAAAAATATTAAATGCAAATTTGAAAAAAAGTATTGAATAAAAAAAATCTAATACATAAAAATTGATGTTTTTTTATTTTCTGTAAACTTTAACAGCAATCTTTATATAATTGATTTTAAATCAGCTATTGAAAATAACTCGTAAGTGGGTTTAAATTGATTTGTATTAATTCCATTAGTATTCAGATATTTTTCTCTTTTATTTTTCAACCATGCAGAATCAATTCCAAAGTCATAAGCGCCTAAAATATCGGTTGACAGGTCATCTCCGACCATCAGACTTTTGGTCTTTTTTGCATTTGCCGACTTCAACGCGTGTGTAAAAATTTCCGGTGAAGGCTTGGGAGCCTTGATATCTTCAGAAATAAAAACATGTTTAAAATAGCTTTCTAATCCTGTTGTCTCCAGTTTTTTGAGCTGTACCTCCCTGAATCCGTTGGTTATTATGGACATGTAGTAGTTTTTTGACTTTGCATATTCCAATATTTCCAACGCACCATCCATCAAATGAGTCTGCTTAGGCATTTCTTCTAAATAGAGTGTATCCATCACCTCCGGGTCAATTTCTGAAATAGCGAACGTTTCAAAGGTTTTCTGAAAGCGCAGTTGCTGCAGCTCACTTTTAGAAAGCATTCCTGCCCGGTATTCGTCCCAAAGCCGTTTATTAATTTCCGAATAAATTTGAAAAAAGTGTTGAAATTCAATTCCGCTTTTGTGAAGATTGTAATGGTGAAAAACATTGCGCATGGCAAAAAGGGAGTTGGTCTCAAAATCCCACAAAGTGTGATCCAGATCAAAAAAAAGGTGTGTGTATTTTTTTCTCATAACATATTTTAGTAAAAAAGCACTCAGGTTATTGCGAATCTGCGAATTTACATCTTTTCAACCATTTCAACCATTTCAGCACACTTCGACCACTTCGACCACTTCGACAAGCTCAGTGGCCGGTGGCCAGTAGAAAGAATCTGCGGAAAATAAAACGAATCCCTTAGTGCAAAACTCACATTAATCTCCACTTAATCTCCTTCAATACTTCGTTAAAAACAATGTTAAATAATTGATAATGAGCAAAATAAGTGAA
>CAYNOQ010000097.1:0-9132 GCA_964398855.1 uncultured Mariniphaga sp.
GTTTCAAAATATTTCTATCCTGAACAGGCATATCTTCGTGCATTCGTGGCAAGAATTCAAAAGAAAACTCACCAAAGAGAGCACGGAGAGCCACAGAGAAAAACTTATTGCTGTTGTAGGTCAAGCACTTTTAGAAATCAATCGGGAAGCATACGTTGAGAAAATATTAACAACATGATATTTACCTCCTTTTCCTGATTTCCCTTTCTGCTAAAAAAACATGCACCTTAAAAAATTCCTATATTTGCATTTTTTTAGAAATATTGCAGACAAGGAGAGTTTTTATGTCAAATAAATTTCAGGAATACAAGCAGTTAGATTTATCACAGATCAATAATGAAGTTTTAAAACGCTGGGAAGAAGACGATACTTTTCATAAAAGTATTTCCACCCGAGACGGGCATCCGTCCTTCATTTTTTATGAAGGACCGCCGTCTGCCAACGGAATACCGGGAATTCACCACGTTATGGCGCGCACCATCAAGGATATTTTCTGCCGCTACAAAACCATGAAAGGTTTCAGGGTATATCGCAAAGCGGGATGGGATACCCACGGACTGCCTGTAGAACTGAGCGTTGAACAATCGCTGAATATTTCAAAAGAAGATATCGGAAAGAAAATTTCAGTGGAAGAGTATAACGCCGCCTGCCGGAAAGAGGTGATGAAATATACCCGCGAGTGGGAAGAACTCACGCGGATTATGGGTTATTGGGTGAACATGGACGATCCGTATGTTACCTACGAAAGCAAATACATTGAGACCGTTTGGTGGCTGCTGAAACAGATTTATGACAAGGGACTGCTCTATAAAGGTTACACCATTCAGCCCTACTCGCCGGCTGCCGGCACCGGACTCAGCTCTCACGAGCTGAACCAGCCGGGCTGCTACCGCGATGTGAAAGACACCACCGTTGTTGCGCAATTTAAAGTTATCCGTGACCAAAACAGTGAGTTTCTTTTTGAAAACGTTGAGACAGATCTCTGTTTTCTGGCATGGACTACCACTCCCTGGACGCTTCCTTCCAATACTGCGCTTGCCGTCGGTTCGCAGATTAAGTATGTGAAAGTCTCCACACTCAATCCCTATTCGGGTGCTCCGGTTACGTTGATCCTTGCCGGAGGACTGCTGAAAGCCTACTTTGACAGTACCAACGAAAACGCTCCGTTTGACGAATATAAACAGGGCAGTAAGAACCTGCCATACAAGATTTTGGGTGAATACACGGGAGAGCAACTTGCCGGCGTGCGGTATGAGCAGCTCATTGAGTGGGTGAAACCCAAAGGAAAAGCTTTTGAAGTGATTACGGGTGATTTTGTAACCACCGAAGACGGTACCGGAATTGTACACATTGCGCCGACATTTGGCGCTGATGACGACCGCGTTGCAAAGCAAAACGGTATTTCTCCGCTCATCATTGAAGATGTTGACGGGAAAACACAGGCTCTTGTAGATCGCAAAGGGCGTTTTTTCCGCATTGCCGAAATGGATGAAAGCTTTGTTAAACAGTACGTTAACACGCAAAAATACAGCGACTTTTCAGGTCGCTTTGTGAAAAACGAATATGATGAAAAGCTCACCGAAAACGATCCGACCGTTGATGTGGACATCTCCGTGATGCTGAAGTTGGAAAACAAAGCCTTCAAAATTGAAAGATATGTGCACAGCTATCCCCACTGCTGGCGAACCGACAAGCCGGTTCTCTATTATCCGCTCGATTCCTGGTTTATTAAAACCACGGCAGTCAAAGAGCGGATGGTTGAGCTGAACAACACCATCAACTGGAAACCTGCATCCACCGGATCGGGGCGTTTTGGCAACTGGTTAGAAAATCTGGTGGACTGGAACCTGAGCCGTTCGCGATTCTGGGGAACTCCGCTGCCAATCTGGCGAACCGAAGATGGAACGGAAGAAACCTGCATCGGTTCTGCGGCAGAACTGATTACTGAAATCGAAAAAGCAATGGTAGCAGGCGTGATGTCAGAAAATCCCTATAAAGATTTTGAGCCCGGCAACCTTTCCAAAGAGAATTATGAAAAAATTGATTTTCACAAACCTTACATTGACAATATAGTGCTGGTTTCGCCGACGGGCAAAAAAATGTCTCGCGAACCCGATCTGATTGATGTCTGGTTTGATTCCGGTGCCATGCCCTACGCGCAATATCACTACCCGTTTGAATCCCTTGTGAACTCCCATCAGGAAAGAGAAAAAATAAATCCCAAATGGCAGACGGCAAGCAATTCAAGTTACGGACTTTTAAAAGAGTTAGCTGAAAAACAAAGAGAAAATCCTTCCGATGCAGAAATATTTCACTTTCCCGCTGATTTTATTGCAGAAGGAGTTGACCAGACCCGTGGTTGGTTTTTTACGCTCCATGCGATAGCCACAATGGTCAGTGATTCGGTTTCATTTAAAAACATCATCTCCAACGGGTTAGTACTGGACAAAAACGGAAATAAAATGTCCAAACGGCTTGGAAATGCGGTTGACCCGTTTGAAACCATAAAAAATCACGGTTCAGACCCGCTGCGCTGGTATATGATTACCAATTCCCAACCCTGGGATAATCTGAAATTTGATGTGGACGGCGTGGAAGAGGTCAAGCGAAAATTTTTCGGAACGCTGTACAATACCTACAATTTCTTCGCACTGTATGCCAATGTGGACAATTTCCGGTATGCAGAGAAAGATATTCCTGTTGAAGATCGCCCCGAACTCGACCGCTGGATTATTTCGCTGCTCAACTCACTGGTGAAGGAAGTGGGCGAAAGCTATGAAAACTATGAGCCGACACGTGCAGCCCGCGCCATTTCGGAATTTGTTACCGAAAACCTGAGTAACTGGTTCGTAAGGCTAAGCAGAAAAAGATATTGGGGCGGCGGCTATTCCGAAGATAAAATTTCGGCATTTCAGACATTGTACACTGCACTGACAACCATTTCGAAGCTGATAGCGCCGGTTGCTCCGTTCTATGCCGATCTGCTCTATGCCGATTTAAACGGCACAACCGGAAAAGAAACTTTGCAAAGTATTCATCTTGCCGATTTTCCTGAATATGATGATGCGCTGATTGACAAGGATCTGGAAGAAAAAATGGCAATTGCGCAAAGAGCATCCTCGCTGATTCTGGCACTTCGCCGAAAGGAAAAACTGAAAGTCAGGCAGCCATTGGCAAAAATTATGGTTCCCGTTCTCAATGAGCATTTTAAGGAGCAGTTTGATGCCGTAAAAGAGATTATTCTGGCAGAAGTAAACGTAAAAAACGTGGAATACATCACTGACACGGAGGGCATTATCAAAAAGAAAGTAAAACCCGATTTTAAAAAGCTTGGACCCCGCTTTGGGAAACTGATGAAAGAAGTTTCCGCAGCAATTGCAAAGTTTGATCAGCATAAAATTGCTGAGTTGGAGAACAATGGTTCGGCAACTATTGAAGCGGGCGGTCAGCAGGTTGAAATTACGGCAGATGATGTTGAAATTCTCACCGAAGATATTCCGGGCATGGTGGTGGCAACCGAAGGGCAGATGACCATTGCATTAGATATTGAATTAACCGAAGAGCTGAAACAGGAAGGAATAGCGCGGGAATTCATCAACAAAATTCAAAATCTCAGAAAGGAGAGTGGTTTTGAAGTAACTGACCGGATAAAACTTGTGATAGAGAAGCATGATGAGATAAACAGTGCAGTGATGAATTTTAAAAGCTATATTTGCACTCAGACTCTGGCAATCGATCTCCGGTTAGAAGATAATCTGAATTCGGAAAATGCCAGAGAAGTAGAGATTGATAAGGATATAACAGTGAAAATTACTGTTGAAAAACAGATTTGAGAATGTTTGCAACGCTTGGAAATAGAGAAATTATTGCTATTTTAGGGCAAAGCTGCAAATGAAAATTTGAAAATTTTTAAATCCAATTGTTATGGTGAAAAAGACCAGATATTCGGATAAGGAGTTGTTGGAATTTAAAGAGCTGATTCTGGAAAAATTGCAGAAAGCACAGGATGATTACCAGATGTACAGAAATTCCATTACTCTTGGCGATGGCAACGATACGCAGGACACATCGCCCACATTTAAAGTACTTGAAGAGGGTGCCGCTACCTTGTCGAAGGAAGAGGCAGGAAAACTTGCTCAAAGACAACTGAAATTTATTCAGCACCTGCAGGCTGCGCTTGTGCGCATAGAGAACAAAACCTACGGGATTTGCCGCGAAACCGGAAAACTGATTCCCAAAGAGCGTTTGCGCGCCGTGCCACATGCCACCCTGAGTATTGATGCAAAAAAGAACCAGAAGTAGCTGCCGGATGAACTTTGATATTTTTAGGAAACTGAAGTTAAAAACAGGTAAATTTGTTGTTTAACATGAAGAAACGTACGGGCAGACTACTGTTCATCATTTTCCTTATACTCATTGCAGACCAGATTCTTAAAGTCTGGATTAAAACCAATTTGTCCCTTGGCGAAGAGATTGTGATTTTCAAAGATTGGTTCATCATTCACTTCGTGGAAAACAACGGAATGGCTTTTGGCTTTGAGTTTGCCGGCGAATACGGAAAATCATTTTTAAGCATTTTCAGAATTGTTGCAGTCATTGCCATTGGCTGGTATCTCTTCAAAATTGCACGGGACAAAGTGCTTCCTTTTGGTTTTTTGGTGTGCATTGCACTCATTTTTGCCGGAGCCATTGGAAATATTATCGACAGCCTGTTCTACGGTATGATTTTCAGCGACAGCTACGGACGGGTAGCGGAATTTCTTCCTGCCGGCGGCGGCTACGCATCATTCCTGCACGGCAGAGTGGTGGATATGTTCTATTTCCCGCTGATTGATACTACCCTACCCCAATGGCTGCCTGTATGGGGAGGAAATAACTTTGTTTTTTTCAGACCGGTATTTAATATCGCCGATTCATCAATCACAGTCGGAATTTTCTCATTAATTCTGTTCTACAGGAAGCAGTTCAACAGTCTCGGCAAAGAGAAACCGGAAAAAGAGACTGATGAAAGCGGAAGAACCGAAGAATTTCCCGAAAACAGAACATCTGAGAACTGAAAGCCAACCGAAAATTCCGGCATTTTTATACAAAATTGACAATTGATACAACATTTCTGTCATCATGAAGAATCAACTGACCATATACAATACGCTCACCCGAAAAAAGGAGTTATTCAAACCCCTGATTGAAAACAGAGTGGGCTTATATGTTTGTGGTCCTACTGTTTACAGTGATTCTCATCTGGGTCATGCACGCCCGAATATAACTTTTGACGTGCTCTACCGCTATCTCGCTTTTCTCGGCTATAAAGTCCGCTACGTGCGCAACATCACTGATGTCGGGCATCTGGAAAATGAAGCGGAAGATTCCGGTGAAGATAAAATATTGAAAAAAGCGCGGATTGAGCAGCTCGAACCCATGGAGATTGTTCAGAAATATATGAATACTTTTCACAGAAACATGCAGCAGCTGAATGTTCTTCCGCCTGACATTGAGCCCCGCGCATCAGGGCACATTATTGAGCAACAGCAGCTTATTGACTCCATTCTTGAAAATGGTTATGCCTATGAGGTAAACGGCTCAGTCTATTTTGATGTGGAAAAATACAATGAAAAGTACAATTACGGAATTCTGTCCGGAAGAAATCTGGAGGATATAAGAACCAATACGCGCGAATTGGAGGGGCAGGACGAAAAGAAGAATCCATTTGATTTTGCGTTGTGGAAAAAGGCGTCTCCCGAGCACATTATGCGCTGGCCCTCAAAATGGAGCGACGGCTTCCCCGGCTGGCATCTTGAGTGCTCGGCAATGAGTACCAAATATTTAGGTGAAGTATTCGACATTCACGGAGGCGGTATGGATTTGATTTTCCCGCACCACGAATGCGAGATTGCACAGTCGTCTGCAGGTCTTGGAAAAGAGCCTGCACGCTACTGGATGCACAACAATATGATTACCATAAACGGGCAGAAAATGGCGCGTTCACTGGGAAACTTCATCACTTTGGATGAACTGTTTTCAGGAAATCATCAGATTTTGGAAAAAGCCTGGTCACCAATGACCGTGCGCTTTTTCATTTTGCAGGCACACTACCGGAGTACGCTCAATTTTTCAAACGATGCGCTACTGGCATCCGAAAAGGGATTGGAACGCCTTTGGTCTGCAATGGAGCTGCTTGATAAACTGCCTGTTTCAGAAAAGTCAACCATCGATGTTATAGCACTCAAGGAAAAATGTTTTGCCGCACTGAATGATGATCTGAACAGTCCGATTGCCATTGCGCATCTGTTTGACGGCGTTCGGATGATAAATTCAGTCCATGCCGGACAGGAAAATATAACCCTGCACGATTTGGCTGAGCTGAAACAACTTTTTCAGACGGTTGCCGTGGATATTTTGGGGCTTACTCCGGAAACTGGCTCACAGAGCGAACAAACAGATGAAATCCTGAGCGGGACAGTCGGGCTTTTGCTGAATCTCCGGGTTGATGCAAAAAACAGTAAAGATTGGACAACCGCCGACAAAATCCGTGACGGACTGAATGCTTTGGGAATAGAGATTAAAGACACAAAAGAGGGGTTTGAGTGGAGTCTGAAATAAAAAGCTCCTGCTGATTTCCCATGACTGACGGGAAGAAAGGAACACCATTCCCACTCCTTCTCAAAAAAGAAAAGAGCTCGAGGCAATGCTAAATTTACGGAATAAGCGTATTTTAGATACATATACGAAGAGTTGAAAAATTGTATAATATTTCTTCAAATTTCCCGAAAGGGGATTTGAGGGTTTTAGGAGTTTAATTATGTTTTCAGGAATAATTGAAGAATTTGGAACAGTAACCGCAATTGAAAAGGAGAAAGAAAACGTTCATTTCACGCTCACCTGCTCATTTGCCGGCGAGTTGAAAGTGGATCAAAGCCTTTCGCACAATGGTGTTTGCCTGACAGTTGTGGAAGTGAACAGGGAAAACAAAACCTATAAAGTTACCGCAATTAAAGAGACGCTGATCAAGTCAAACCTTGGGTTTCTTGAGGTGGGGTCGAAAGTGAATCTTGAACGCAGCATGGTGATGAACGGCAGGCTTGACGGGCACATCGTTCAGGGGCATGTGGACCAGACCGCTGTGTGCACAAAAGTGGAAGAGGCTGACGGAAGCTGGTACTACACTTTTGAATACGACTTTGATATTGCAAAAGCAAGGCAGGGCTACATGACCGTTGAGAAAGGCTCGGTTGCCGTGGATGGCGTCAGCCTCACGGTTGTAAACTCAAAGGATAACTCATTTCAGGTAGCCATTATACCTTTCACTCACGAAGTGACAAACTTTCACACTTACAAGAAAGGAACGGTGGTAAATCTTGAATTTGATATTATCGGAAAATACCTGAGCAAACTCAACACATACGGCAAACCATAGAAATTGACTGATAAATGTGCTGTTTCCCGGCAGATGTCCATCAAACAAAATTTTATCGCACCTGTTTTGTCCATACAGATTCTTATTTTATAAATGACTGATGCAATGAATAAAACAGCGCTCATAACCGGAGCTTCAAAGCGTGTGGGACGGGCAATAGCCGAACACCTGGCTGCTGACGGATGGAATATTATTATTCACTTCAATTCGGCGGAAAAGCCGGCAGAGGAGTTGCAAAACACGCTTCAGGAGAAATTTCCGGATCAGAAATTTGTCAGATTCAAAGCAAATTTTTCTTTTGAAAACGAAATTGAACAGCTCATTCCATCTGTAGTTTCACAATTCGGAACTTTTGATCTGCTGGTAAACAATGCTTCGGTTTTCAACCCGGGATGGCTAAAGGAAACAAGCACAAGGTTACTCGACAAACAGCTTAACATCAACCTAAAAGCTCCCTTTCTGCTGATGCGTGATTTTGCAAATCACTGCAAAAAAGGGAATATCATCAATTTTGTGGACACCCGGATTACCACCAACAAAAGCAATTATGCAGCTTATTCGCTCTCCAAAAAAGGACTTTGGGAGCTTACCAAAATGGCTGCATTGGAGTTTGCTCCTGAAATCCGGGTCAATGCCATTGCGCCGGGCGTTACGCTTCCTCCCGAAGACAGGGATGAAAGCTACCTGAATAAACTGGCTGAAAACATTCCGATGAAAAAACCGGGCGGACTGGCGCCAATACTGAAAAGCATCAACTTCATTCTGGAAAATGATCACCTTACCGGACAGCTGATTTATGCCGATGGTGGGGAAAATCTCGGACAAAATGCTTAAACTGTTTATCTTTCAATGAAAATCTGATAAAGAACAACAGATACAGAAACAAATAATTACATCAGTATGACTAAAATAAAGGTAAAAAATCTGCTGCTCCGCACCTATATCGGGTTTAATCCCGGGGAGCAGGAGAACAAGCAGGATGTCATCATCAATTTTGAAATTGAAACCGAAATTCCGCAGGAAGCGCTTAAAACCGATGACCCGGATAAAATTCTGGATTACAAGACAATTACGAAAAAAATTATTGAGTTAGTGCAAAACGGACGGTTCAATTTGTTGGAGGTACTAACCAAAAGAATCCTTGAGCTGATCATGGAAGACGAAAGGGTGAAACGGGCAAAAGTTGAAGTGGACAAACCCCATGCACTGCGTTTTGCCGGTTCGGTTTCAATAGAAATGCAACAAATCAGAAATTAATTCAAAAAATGGCGGAGCATATCGCAATCATAGGCATCGGCTCAAACATTGACGCCGAAAAGAACATCACATCCATGATGGAAATTTTAGAGAAGGAGGTTCAGGTGATGAAGATTTCATCTTTGATGAAAACAAAACCGATTGGAATAAAAAATCAGCCCGATTTTACCAACGGCGCCATAAAGCTAAAAACCCCCTTTGGCAGGCAGGAGCTGACTCATCTGCTAAAAAGCATCGAAGACCGTTTGGGGCGCGACCGCTCAGCAGCAAAATTTGGTCCCCGAACCATCGATCTTGACCTTGTGGTGTGGGATGGAGAAATCGTGGATGAAGATTTTTATACCCGCGACTTTTTAAGAAAAAGCGTGGAGGAGATAATTTAAGGTGATTTTCGGTTAGTTACTAAGACTCGCGGAAAGAGATAAGTATGGGAGTAAATTCTTAGTAGCGATATACAAATT
>CAYNOQ010000098.1:0-8967 GCA_964398855.1 uncultured Mariniphaga sp.
TCTTCGCTTTTCATGCCTGCCATGGGATATTTTACCGGCTCCGGCTGTGCAACGCGGGGCATATAATTGACCAGCGGATAGTCGGAAACCATGCTTTCATCCTTTCTGTAGAATGCAACATAATTGCCACCCGGAGAGATAAAAATACCGTTTTTTATACCGAATTCGTTCCGGTGAACCGTTTTTCCGTTAACAATTCCGTTGCCGCCGTCTTTTGTCACCTGAACCGGCTTACGGTTTGAAAAAGCAAGAAACAGGTCATCATTTACCGTGAAAGCCACAAAATTTCCGACTTCGTTAAAAACGGCATTCTCAGCTTTTTCGGGAAGTTCAATTGTATATTCAACCCTTTTTTCAACAGGATCAATCAGTGAGAAAAAGCGCACTGTCCGTATCAGCAACCTTTCATCACTTGTCCATGAATAGTTGGGAAAATTATAAAGAAAATTGCTTTTTTCGCTCAATATCGACCTGGTTTCCTGCAATGAAATAACAGGTTGTTTCTGCTTCGTTTTTGCATTTTCGCCCCAAAGCGTATCATTTTTCAGATAAGTAAAAACAGCGCTGTTCCGCCAGGAAATTGCCTTCATTTTCTCGGGAGCCAGGTAGGTATCAATTCCCAGAATGGCATCTTCGAGTGAAAATTGTTTCTGCTGTGCATTTGCCAGTCCGGCAGCAAGCAACAGGGTAAAAAGAATTATTTTTCGCATTTCAAAATCATTTTCCGATAAGATTTGCGAAAATAGTGAAACCCGGCGAAAAAAGTTATTCTACTTGTAATTCAGGTTTGCCGGAATAAACTTCTCGATATACTCCACCGTTTTCCCTTTGCGCCGTGCATAGTCGGCAATCTGGTCAAGTCCCACTTTTTCAAGACTGAAATAGCGTGAATCAGGGTGTGCAAAATATTGCCCCGAAACGGAAGCATTGGGGTACATGGCAAAATGCTCGGTAAGCATAATTCCTGCATTCTCAGCTTTTAAAAGTTTAAAAAGGTTTTCTTTTTCCGAATGTTCGGGGCAGGCAGGATAGCCCAAAGCCGGACGAATTCCCTGATATTTCACCTTCAGGATTTCGTCATACGAAAGATTTTCATCGGGTGCATATCCCCAAAACTCTTTTCTGACCCGAAGATGCAGCAATTCCGCAAAAGCTTCGCTTAGCCGGTCGGCTAAAGCTTCTATCATAATAGCTTTATAATCATTATGCTCCTTTTTGAATTTCTCTATCCATGGTTCAATACCAATTCCGGCAGTAGTTGCAAATCCACCGCAATAGTCTGCTTTCCCGGATTCAACCGGCGCCACAAAATCGGAAAGGCACAAATTGGATAATCCCGCTTTTTTCTTCTCCTGCTGCCGAAGGTGAAAAAACCGCCCGATTTCTGCCTGCCGGGTTTCATCTGCATAGAGAATAATATCATCGCCATCGGAGTTTGCGGGCCAGATTCCAAAAGCAGCATTTGCCCTAAGCATCTTCTTTTCAATGATTTCGTCGAGCAGCGCGTTGGCGTCTTCAAAAAGTTTAGTGGCTGCTTCGCCCTGTTTTTCATCGCTCAGAATTTTGGGATAAGCTCCCTTCATTTCCCAGGCAATGAAAAAGAATGTCCAGTCGATTTGCTCACGAAGCTCTTCTATCGGATAATCCACTAAATATTGTACACCGGTAAAATTGGGCTTATAAATCGGGCTGGTTCCCCAGTCAGTTTGCGGTTTGTTTGCACGTGCTTCTTCCAATCTGAGATACTCCTTGGGTTTTCGCTGAAGTTGAAATTGCCGGATTTCTTCATAATCGTCCCTCACCGACTGAATATACTCTTCGTTTCTCGCAATGAGATTTGAGACCACATTCACCGCTAATGAAGCATCCTTCACATGAACCACAGGATGAGAATATTCCGGTTCAATTTTCACGGCAGTGTGAATTTTTGAAGTAGTGGCGCCGCCAATCAGCAATGGAAGATTCATTTTCCGGCGCTCCATCTCCCGGGCAATGTCCGCCATAATCTCCAATGAAGGCGTTATCAATCCGCTGACTCCGATAATATCAGCCTCCTCTTTTATGGCAGTGTCCAATATTTTTTCGGTGGGAACCATCACGCCCAGGTCGATAATTTCATAATTGTTGCATCCCAGCACCACACCCACAATATTTTTCCCGATGTCGTGCACATCGCCCTTTACGGTTGCCATCAAAACTTTTTTCTGACGGACAGACTCCTTGTATTTTGCCTTGTCTGCTTCAATATAGGGCAGCAAATAAGCTACCGCCTTTTTCATCACCCTTGCCGATTTGATGACCTGCGGCAAGAACATTTTCCCGGAACCAAACAGTTCTCCCACTACATTCATCCCGTCCATCAGCGGACCCTCAATGATATTTAACGCAGGCTGATATTTCTCCAGCGCTTCAGCCATATCTTCATCAGCAAAATCGGGAATACCTTTGACCAAAGCATGTTCCAACCGCTTTTCAAGTGAAAAACTTCGCCACTCATCTCTTTCAACCTCCTCTTTCCCGTCCTGCTTCACATCTTTAGCAAAATCAAGAAGCCGTTCGGTTGCGTCAGCCCTGCGGTTCAGCAACAAATCTTCGGTTCTTTCTAACAACTCCTTAGGAATTTCATCATAAATCTGCAACATTCCGGGATTCACAATTCCCATATCAAGTCCGGCACGGATTGCATGGTATAAAAACACCGAATGCATCGCTTCGCGCACCGTTTCATTTCCGCGAAACGCAAACGACACATTGCTGACTCCGCCGCTGGTTTTGGCATAAGGAAGATTTTGCTTAATCCATTTCAATGATTCTATAAAGTCAATGACGTAGTTGTTGTGCTCCTCAAGTCCGGTTCCGACAGTGAGCACATTGGGATCAAAAATTATATCTTCCGGCGGAAAGCTGACCTTCCCGGTCAGGATTTTATATGCTCTTTCGCAGATTTCAATCCTCCGCTCAAGGTTGTCTGCCTGCCCTTTTTCGTCAAAAGCCATCACCACCACGGCAGCGCCAAAGCGCCTGACAATTTTTGCCTGTTCTACAAAAGCCTCTTCACCTTCCTTCAGACTGATGGAATTCACAATCGCTTTTCCCTGCAAACATTTCAGACCGGCTTCAAGCACATTCCATTTTGATGAATCGATCATCACCGGTAGTTTGGCGATATCGGGTTCTGTCATCATCAGATTCAGAAAAGTGACCATCTCTTTTTCGGCATCCAGCATGGCGTCATCCATGTTCACGTCAATAACCTGTGCGCCGTTTTCCACCTGCTGCCGGGCAATAACCAGCGCTTCTTCATATTTCTGTTCACGAATTAGCCGGGCGAATTTTCTTGACCCGGAGACGTTGCAACGCTCGCCGATATTCATGAAATTGGATTCGGATGTTATTTTCACCGCCTCTAATCCGCTAAGCCTTGTAACCCTGTCTTTTTCAGGCACAACATGTGGCGCAGCCTGCTCCGCCAGTTTCACAAATTCACGAATATGCTCAGGCGTTGTGCCACAGCAACCGCCGATGATGTTCACGAAACCGTTGTCCAGATAATCTTTAATAAATCCTGACATCACTTCGGGCGTTTCATCATATTCACCAAACTGGTTGGGCAATCCGGCATTGGGATGAGCGCTGACAGGAAACGGCGATTTTTGCGAAAGTTCTTTCACGTATGGACGCAAATCGGAAGCGCCCAAAGAGCAGTTCAGTCCGATACTCAGCAAATCTATATGCGAAACAGAATTGAGAAATGCTTCGGGCGTTTGTCCTGAAAGGGTTCTTCCGCTGGCATCAGTAATGGTTCCCGAAATCATCAGCGGAATTCGGATTTGCCGTTCTTCCAGAACCTCTTCAATGGCATAAATTGCTGCTTTGGCATTCAGCGTGTCAAAAATTGTTTCAATGAGAAGCAGCTCAACACCGCCATCAAGGAGCGCCTCAACCTGCTGACGGTAAGCAGCCTTCACTTCGTCAAAAGAAATGGCACGGTAGCCAGGGTCATTGACATCGGGAGAAAGCGACAGCGTTTTGTTGGTCGGTCCCAATGTTCCGCAGGCATAGCGGGGCTTTTCGGGATTCAGCGCTGTATATTTATCTGCCGCTTCGCGTGCAAGCTCCGCAGAAGCCTTATTCATGGCATAAACCAGATCAACTGCATTGTAATCTGCCTGCGAAATGCTGTTTGCGTTAAACGTATTGGTAAGTATAATGTCGGCGCCCGCCTCTAAATAGCGGTTGTGAATTTCCGAAATGGTTTCAGGACGGGTCAGGGAAAGCACGTCGTTATTTCCTTTTTGATCGTGAGTGCTCTCCCTGAGCAGTTCTCCACGAAACTGTTCTTCGGTAAATTTGTATTCCTGCAACAGTGTCCCCATTGCACCATCCATAACAAGTATCCGCGTTTCAAGCTCCCTGCGAATATCTTTTTTATATGTTGTGTGTGTGTCGTGTTTCATGAAAATGAGTTAAACAGTTTTTGAAATTTTCCCGGTGTAATAAATTCATAACCTGCAAATTTAAACCAAAATCCCGCATTTCTCCGGTGCGTTTCGCTAATTTTACCAATTTACACAGATTGACAATGCATTATTTTAACTGTGAATTTCTGAAAATTGTAATTATCGGCTAATTTTTTTGACGAATAGGTCAGTTTTGGAAAAGGAGTTTTTACATATTATACAAAATAATCAGGGCATCATTCACAAAGTGTGCAAAATGTATTGCGACATTGATGAAGACTGGAAAGATCTCTATCAGGAGATTGTTGCGCAGCTTTGGAAAGCCTATCCCTCTTTCCGGAATGAATCGAAAATAACCACCTGGATGTACAGAGTGGCACTAAACACGGCAATAACCGCATTTAAAAAGGAGAAACGCCGGCCTGACAGGGATAATCTGGTTTCCGGGAGTTTTCAGATTCCCGACAAAAATGAAGAAGCTGAGAGAGAAGAAGATATCAAGCTGCTACACCGTGCTGTTGCCCGGCTCACCGGTATTGAGAAATCAATAATTCTGCTTTTTCTCGAAGATAAAAAGTATGATGAAATTGCAGAAATCACAGGAATCACCCAGAATTATGTGCGGGTAAAAATGAACAGGATTAAGAAAAAACTTAAAATTCTGATGGAAGAGAAGGAGTAGTGAATATGAAGCTAAAAGATTTAAAGAAAGCGTGGAACAGCTTGTCGCAAAACAGGGAATTAAATGAGCGGCAAATCCGGGAAATGCTGCAAAGCAAAACCGGAAATTTAATTGACCGCATTGACCGGAATATTCGTGTTGGTGCCATTGTCTCATTTGCCTTAATTCTGTTTTTCATCTTTTATGATTTATTGTTCTCTTCCCGAATTCTTCACAAAATCAGTCCTGAAGTTCATGTTCCGGAATGGATTATTTTTGTTACTATTTTTGTCAATTCCCTGATTATTATCTCGCTGATTTGCTTTATCATTCACTACTATCGCGTAAAAAACAGGTATGACATCACTTCAAACCTAAAAGAGTTTCTCACAAAAATAATTGACACTTTCAGAATATATCAAAGGCTTTTCTACCTGATACTGACTATAATAATCACCTCCATAACTCTTCAGTTCATCTCGGGAATGTTCACGGGAATGGATATCGGTTTGAAACAGAAAGGAATTGCAGCAGCCGATGTTCCGATGGTTCAGTGGATTTTGATGACATTGGTTGGACTTGCCGTTTTAGTTGTAATTGCTGGTGGAGTTTTTCTGCTTTTGCGCTGGGGATTTCGGCGGCTCTATGGGAGTTATATTGATAAATTGAAAGAAAATCTGAAAGAATTGAACGAAATGGAGCGCACAACCGACAATTGATTTTAAAGTGATTTATAAGATTGCTATTTTTGTGCTTTCAAACTTTAAAGCAAGCAAAATGACGCTTATAAAATCCATTTCGGGAATCCGGGGTACTATTGGCGGTAAACCGGGCGATAATCTCACTCCCCCCGATATTATCAAATTTACTGCCGGGTATGCTGGCCGGGCGAAACAGATTTCCGGGAATAAGAAACTCAAAATTATTGTGGGACGTGATGCGCGGATTTCAGGCGAAATGGTCAGTTCGCTGGTTATCACAACTCTCACAGCGATGGGATGCGATGTGGTTGATGCCGGACTTGCCACCACACCAACCGTTGGCATTGCCGTTGCTCACGAAAAAGCAGATGGCGGAATTGTCATCACTGCCAGCCACAATCCGAAACAGTGGAATGCACTAAAACTTTTAGCTGCAAGCGGTGAATTCATCAACGCGGAAGAAGGAGCGAAAGTGTTAGAATTAGCCGAATCGGGCGATTTCAATTTTGCAGAAGTGGATAATCTCGGAACAGTAACAAAAAAGGATTATACCGATATTCATGTACAAAAAATTATTCAGCTTGATTTGGTGGACAAAGCTGCTATCGAATCAGCCGGATTTTCTGTTGCAGTGGATGCCGTCAACTCCGTTGGCGGAATTGCTATGCCTGCCTTGCTGAACGCATTAGGAGTCAAAAACATCGTTAAAATCAACTGTGAACCCACCGGCAATTTTGCTCACACGCCGGAACCGATACCGGAGAATCTGACGGAAACCATGGAAATTATTAAAAACAGCAATGTAGATGTGGGATTTGTCGTAGATCCGGATGTGGACCGACTGGCAATCATCAGTGAAGACGGAAGCATCTTCGGCGAAGAATATACGCTGGTGGCTGTCAGTGATTATGTTTTGCAACACACCCCGGGAAATACGGTTTCCAACCTTTCATCAAGCAGGGCGCTTCGCGATATTACGGAAAAGTACGGACAGAAATACACCGCGGCAGCTGTAGGCGAAGTGAATGTGGTTACCAAAATGAAGGAAACCAATGCAGTTATCGGTGGTGAAGGAAACGGCGGTGTCATTTATGGAGCAAGCCATTACGGGCGTGATGCCCTTGCAGGAACCGCACTATTCCTGACACATCTTGCAAAAAGCAAATTGAAATGCACACAACTCAGGGCTACTTATCCCGATTATTTTATTTCAAAAAACAGAATTGAGCTCACCCCGTCAGTTGACGTGGATGCCATTCTCCAAAAAATGAAAGAGAAATACGAGTCAGAACAGGTGAATGACATTGACGGTGTAAAAATCGATTTTGAAAACTCCTGGGTGCACCTTCGCAAATCAAATACAGAGCCGATTATCCGCATCTATTCCGAAGCCCGGACACCGGAAGAAGCAAACAAGCTTGCATCAAAAATTATTGATGAAATCAAGGAAATTATCTGATACTTTACTTAAAGTCAAATATTTATTGGCAAAAAACTCAAAACGGATTAAATTACAGATAACCTTTTTACTCACAAGAACAAAACCGGACTAAACAAGCTTTAATGTAGTATTTTTGTATAAAAATCAAAGATTACTTCACTTAATATCAATGAATTAAATTAACAATGCACAAAATGAAACAGAAGAAAAATATTGGAATAGTAGCACACGACAACCGAAAGGTTGATGTTCTGGAATGGGTTGAATTCAACTGGCAGGAACTGATTCAGCACAACCTGATTTGCACCGGCACCACCGGAAAACTGGTTGAGGAGACACTTGCCAACAAGTGCCTGGAAAACAACATGGTGCCGCCGGATATTCTGCGCCTGAAATCGGGTCCGTTAGGCGGCGATCAGCAATTGGGCGCCATGATTGCCGAAGGGGATATTGATATTCTCATCTTTTTCTGGGATCCCATGCAACCGCAACCTCACGATGTGGATGTAAAGGCGCTGCTGCGAATAACAGTTTTATACAACATTCCCACTGCATCAAACCGCTCAACGGCAGACTTTATCGTTTCGTCTTCGCTATTCCATGCCAGTTATCAGCCTATTTTGAAGGATTATGAAAACTATATCAAAAGAGACCTGAATATTGATTAGCGATTTTCAGTCAAAAATTTTATTTTTGCACTCCTTAAAATAAATTATTCATCGGCAGGTTCCATCACCCTGCGGTAAAAATTAAAAAAATGCACAATGAACTTCTCTGGTTAGTCATGTTGCTGGCAAATTTTCTGCTGATTATCTTAGCCTACAAACTATTTGGAAAATGGGGACTGATCATGTGGATTCCCGTTTCGGTGATTGTTGCAAACATTCAGGTGGTGCAAACCGTAAAGCTTTTCGGTTTTGCGGCAACCTTAGGAAATATCGTTTATGCGACGTCATTTCTGATTACTGATATTCTCTCGGAGAATTACGGAAAATCCGAAGCCAAAAGAGCGGTTTGGACCGGCTTTTTCAGCCTTATTTCCATGACGTTACTGATGAATATTGCGCTCTGGTTCAAGCCATTGGAAGGAGACGCGTTCTCTTTTGTTACCCACGAAGCCACCGGTACCATTTTTAAACTGATGCCACGCATCGCTTTTGCAAGTCTGATAGCCTATCTGCTGTCGCAGCGCCACGATGTGTGGGCGTTTCACTTCTGGAAAAACCGTTTTGGCAAAGAGAGTCAGCTCTGGATGCGCAACAATTTCAGCACCATGGTTTCACAGCTGATTGACAGTTCAGTTTTTGTGCTCATCGCTTTCTATGGTGTGTTTGAAAACAGTGTGCTGCTCGAAATTTTTCTCACCACCTACTTTCTGAAATGGATTGTCGCCATCGCCGATACCCCTTTTGTCTATTGGGCAAGAAGCATCTACAAAAAAGGGAAATACTGGATGAATCAGGAAGATTCCGGTATGTGAATATCGTCTCCCGGAAACGCGTTGTTGTGCCAATGCACAACAAAGACATTCCCACCGGAACTCTCCATTTTATACTAAAACAGACAGGTATTGATAGAAATGAGTTTTAAACCAAAGCTTCCAATCAAAAAGTAATGTGGTCGGGATGACCGCCTAAACGGTTATTTTTGTCTAATCTGTCAATTTTGGAAATATCCTCTTCACTCAATTCAAAATCGAAAATA
>CAYNOQ010000099.1:0-8853 GCA_964398855.1 uncultured Mariniphaga sp.
ATTTTTGATGTTTTTAAAATTTTAGTGCGTTTTCTTAGTGACACTATTTAGCTGTGTTGCAACTGATAGAGAAGTGGTTGATAAATTAGCTCCTGTGTCAAAAATAAAATTAAGTGAATCATTATTAGCAAACATTTTTAACGTATTCAATCCTGCAACATCTTTCTCCATTTTAATGTTTGTCACTTTTTTAATATCAACTTTTTGTTCGGGAGCGTTTTCTAATGCAGTCCATATTTTAAGGCTATTTTCATAGTCGTCTGTTTGCTCATTATCTAAGTATTTTTTATAATCACTCAATATGGTTAGAATCGTATTTTTTGCTTCCTCATAATTATACAGTTTCAAGGCATTGTCGTACTTTGTTTCGTACAATTTAAATCGAAGTGAATCTGGAATAGAATTCTCTTTTTTCATTAAATCCTCAATAGTCTGTTCTGATGCTTCAAGTTTATTAAAAGCGTTGTTTAAAACTGCTATGATGAATTTTTGATACGGTTTTGACAAAGCATTTTTGTTTAATTCAAACTGCTCTTTGGCTTTGAAAAAATTAGTTTGCTCAGTTAATTCATAAATCTCATTAAATACAGTTTCATTATTTCTAACACAAGCATTTAAGCTCAATAAAATCCATAAAAGGATTGTGATTTCTTTTAATTGTCTCATTCTACTATTCTATTAAGTTCCTGTATTTAGCAGTATTCTGACCAACGTCTATTTATACGCCACTAAATTACAATTTGCGCCAATATTAAACAAATAACTTGCGGCCAACCAATCTTGTATATTTTTCCGCTGGCGCAAATACCGCTGAGGCAGCACAAGTTTTATAATTTATGCCTTGCTCAACGGGGCAAAAATCTGCTGTTTCTTGTCTTTTGTTCATTGCCATAAACCACAAAAAAATAACAGTTTTTGCCCGCTGTACTGTTTTTAATTTGATTTCTTTTGCAGATGGCGTATGTAATTGACTAGCTGCCAGGAGTCTTCAATTGACATTTGTGCGCCGTAAGCGCCCATAACGCCATATCCCGCGCGGATATTATGAAATAACTCTCCGTCTGATTTTTCCAATGCACGTTCGGCATGATAATCCGGTGGCGCCATGGGATATTTCCCACTGGTGAAAAGAAATCCCTTCCCGTCTCCGTTTTCGCCGTGGCACAGCAGGCAAAAGCGGTCATACAACAGTTTTGCGCGTTCGGCGTCATAGCTTTCTGCTAACGGATTTTTCAGTGATGCTGCCTTCAGTTCATCTTCGGGTGTTTTCTCAAAACCATAGGCGTATTCATGGGTAGCCACAGTGCCCTCCACCGGACCCGTCATGGTTTTTCCTTCCGGAAGATTGGGATTGACGCTCCATGTTTCGTATGCAACCGATTTCTCCATATCATTAAAAAAACTCCATCCCGGGTCATTGCGGTTATCATCACAGGAAATCAGAAGAAAAAAGACGGACAGAGCGCCAATAAAAGTAGTGTTTCTAAATATTTTCATAGCTTGAACTTTCAATTGCATACGGATGATTTTGGGGAACAGGCTTCGCCTTTTCAAAAAATATCAAAAATATAACTGAGAATGCTGCTAAATAAAAGAAAGGCAAGCCAATTTCGAGAAATCCGATTTTTGAATTTTCATTTCCGACAGCGCCGGGCATAATAGCCAGATATAAATCAAGATAATGCCCGATCAAAATGACAAACGAAATGAGCCCCAGATAGATCGGCTGTCTTTTTGAGCCCCGCGTCATCAATGCAAAAAAGGGAAAAACAAAATTCAAAACTAAATTTACATAAAACAGGGTTTTGAAATGGTCGAGCCGCTGAACATAATAAACCGTCTCTTCAGGAATATTGCTGTACCAAATGAGCAGATACTGGCTAAGCCAGAGATATGCCCAAAAAATGCTGAAGGCGAAAATATATTTTCCCAAATCATGCAAATGCTCATCATTTACATTGGGAAGGATATTGAAGTGTTTGAAAAACACGGTAATAATTATGATTACTGCCAGAGCAGCCACAAACATTCCCGAAAAAGTGTACCAGCCATAAAGGGTGCTGAACCAGTGCCCGTCGATTGACATCAGCCAGTCCCAGGCAGATGTGGAGCTGCTTATGGCAAAAAAGACAATAAACCAGCCTGCTGCCCTGCGCATCCGTACCAGATATTTTTCGCTGGATTCAAAATCATTTCGCACGGAAATCCGGCGCATGTAGAAAGCAAAGAAACTCCACAACACAAAATAAACCGCAAAACGAAGCAGCCAGAACGGCATATTGAGATAAGGTGTCTTCTCTTTCAACAAGTTATCAAGGTGTTCAGTATTTGCCCACTCAAACAGCTCTTTCAATCCGGGAAATGCAGCTAAAAACAGAATAACAGCAAAAGGAATGGTAAGTCCCATCGACTCAATAACACGCTGAACATTAACCTGCCACGACGATTCTCCCAATATATTTACCGTCCAGAAAAAGAGTGCTCCCAATCCAAAAAACAGAAACATCAGGGCATTCATCCAAAGGTTTGCCCAGATTCGCGAAGAGGGAATCTGACTGACGAAAACTGCCCAGAGCAGCGCCAGCAGTCCTATGCCCGCAGCAATTCCGAGCCACATTTTTAATTTTTTGGTGAATGTAAACGGAACGGATTCAGGTATGCTATGTTTTTCCATTATTTTTTCGGATTAACTTGTTTAACATCAAGTGCGCCGGTTGCTTCAAGCGCTTCGGCGAGTTGGCTTTCAGACATCTGGTTCTCTTTTGCCGAAAGAATAATCTGAAAGCGATCATCGGTAACTCCTTCATCCAAAATGTCGGGGATAGAGCCGGGACCGAGTTTGGAACGGATCAGAAAAGCAAGTCCCATGAAGTATGCGGCAAACAGCACCGTTATTTCAAAAGTGGGAGGAATAAACGACAGCACAGAAAAATAGGGTTTTCCGCCAAAAATCAGGGGCCAGCTGACGGTATTAACCCACGCCTGAAACCAGAACATCAGCACTCCGCCGACAGCGCCGGCAAAGAAGGCTACCTTTGGTAGATGAGAACGCCGGTATTTTAACAGCGTATCCAGTCCGTGAACCGGGAAAGGTGTCCGCACATCGGCAATCCGGATATCTTTCTCCTGAAGCGCTTTCACCGCATTCATCAAATCCGGCTCATCGGTAAAATGTCCAAATACTATTGCTCCCATGATCAATTTTTTTCAGCAGGTTGTTTTTTTAACGGTTTTGGAATAAATTTCCGGGCAGAAGAGCGCGCTATGGTTTTCACTTCGGCAATGGCAATTACAGGAAATACCCTGATAAACAGGAAGAACAAAGTGAAGAACAATCCGAAAGTCCCTAAAAATATAGCCACTTCAACCCAGGTTGGCTTATACATTGCCCAGCTTGAAGGCAGATAATCGCGGTGCAGCGATGTAACAACAATGACAAACCTTTCAAACCACATCCCGATATTTATAAAAATAGAGAGAATAAAAGTGAAAGTGAGATTGCGCCGCAACTTTTTAATCCACAGCAGCTGTGGAGAAATCACATTGCAGGTCATCATAATCCAGTATGCCCAGGCATAAGGTCCTAAAGCCCTGTTCATAAACGCATAACGCTCATATTCCACGCCGCTGTACCAGGCGATGAAAAGCTCCGTGATATAGGCAATTCCGACAATTGAGCCGGTTGCAATTATCACTTTGTTCATCGACTCAACATGCCCCACGGTGATATATTCCTGAAGATTCAGCGCTTTTCTGGTAACAATCATCAGGGTGAGCACCATGGCAAATCCCGAAAAAACCGCACCCGAAACAAAATAGGGCGGAAAAATGGTGGTGTGCCATCCGGGAATGACAGAAGTTGCAAAGTCAAAGCTAACGATGGTGTGCACCGACAAAACAAGCGGAGCGGCAAGTCCGGCAAGAATAAGGCTCATGGATTCATGGCGCTGCCAGTGGCGGGCGGAGCCTTTCCACCCAAAACTGAAGAAGTTATACGCTTTTTTCTTCCATCCGGTTTTCATCCGGTCGCGGATTGTTCCTAAGTCGGGAATCAGACCCATATACCAGAAAAGGATGGAAACAAGCAGGTAGGTGGCGATAGCAAACACGTCCCATAACAGGGGCGAGTTGAAATTCACCCACAATTCGCGTGTGTTCGGGTAGGGAAAAATAAAAAAGCTGAGCGGCAGCCGTCCTAAGTGGATAAGCGGAAAAATTCCGGCACACATCACGGCAAATATGGTCATTGCCTCAGCCGCGCGGTTAATACTGGTACGCCATTTTTGCCTGAACAACAGCAGAATAGCAGAAATAAAAGTTCCCGCGTGCCCGATGCCAACCCACCACACAAAGTTGGTGATATCCCAGCCCCAGCCGATGGTTCTGTTCAGCCCCCACACGCCAATACCGAACCAGACAGTATAAGCCATCATGCCAAAACCAATCAGCATAAGAATAAATGCTGCGCCAAACCCAAAATACCAGGTCCTGCCGGGTTTCCCGGTGATTGGCGCCATCACGTCATCTGTGATGTCCCTGTAGGATTTTTCTCCGTTAATAAGCGGCTCTCTCGCCGGTGATACATGCATCATAAAAGATCAGTTTTAGCTTTTATTTCTAATTTTAGTCAGATACCCTACACTTGGCAGCGTGTGCAGCTCTTCAAGCAGATGATAATTTCTCGGATTGCCCATCAGTTTGGAAACTTTGCTGTTGGGATCGTTCAGATCGCCAAAAACAATGGCATCGGTCGGGCAGGTTTGCTGACATGCGGTCTGCAATTCCCCATCTTCTAACTGACGCCCGTCAAGTTTGGCTTGCAATTTTTTCTCCTGAATACGCTGAACACAAAATGAGCATTTTTCAATCACACCCTTTGCACGAACCGTAACATCGGGGTTGTGGCGCATTCTGGTCAGATCAACCGTCATGCCTGCCGGATCATACCTGTTGTTGGGTATAGAGTCTGCGCCGGTATAGTCAAGCCAGTTGAACCGCCGCACTTTATACGGGCAGTTGTTATTGCAATAGCGCGTACCGATACAGCGGTTGTAGGTCATCTGGTTCAATCCCTCATCGGAATGGGTGGTGGCTGCCACCGGACAAACGTTTTCACATGGCGCATTGCCGCAATGCTGGCACATGACCGGCTGCCTGACCACTTCAGGATTGTCTTCACTGCCGTTGTAGTAACGGTCAATGCGAATCCAGTGCATTTCATGGTGGCGGATGGTCTCCTTTTTGCCGACAACCGGAATATTGTTTTCGGTATTACATGCCAAAACACAGGCATTGCAACCGATACAGGTGTTCAGGTCAATCGCCATTCCCCATTTGTGCCCTTTGTATTCCTGCTTTTTATATAGCGTAGTATGCTGACGTTCAATCTCCTCATGCAGTTCGTTTCCTGCTGCCGGATTTTTTGTCCATTCGTTGAAAGTCGATTCGCGAACTATTGCGCGCCCTTCCATGGTCTGATGCCCCTGCACCAGCGCAAGCTGTTCAAATTCTCCTGTTTTTTCAACAGAAAAACCTGAAACTGCGAAATTGCGGAAACCATTTTCAATTTTGGTGAGCGGATAGGCATTGACACCTGTAATCAGCTCTTGCGGAACACCTTTCACCCGTCCGTATCCCAGATAAACAGAGATGGTTTTATCTGCCTGTCCGGGCTGAATGAATGCCGGAATTACAAGGCTTCCCAAACGGACAATATCTCCGTTTTTCAGTCCCATCTGCCGCGCAACAGATGGCGCTAAGGAAGCGTAATTCCCCCAGGCAACCCGCGTGACGGGATCGGGGCACTCCTGAAGCCAGGGATTCAGCGGACCATCGCCGGTGCGAATCGTGATACTTTCCACCAATTCAACGGTAAAACTGTTAGAAGATGTTTCCGAAGCAACTCTTGAAATTGAATTATTGATTTCAGCGGCATCAAAACTCACTGACGTTGCCGTAGCATCCAAAACCAGTTCTCCTTTTCGGAGCATATCAATCCAAAACCGGTCGGAATCGGGGTCGCCGGTTTCATTATATTTTGGAAAATAGTTTGAAATCCAGCGCGCTTTGATATAATCCCGCCAGTTGGTTTCGCTTTCTGTCCAGGTCAGCAAAGTTTCCTGAGCCTGCCGCGAATCAAACAGTTTGTGAAGTGTTGGCTGCAAAACGGAATAAATTCCGTTTTTGTATTCGGCATCATCCCAGCACTCTAAATATCCGGGTGATGGCAGCACATATTGGCACAACGCGGAAGTTTCATCGGGAAGCGAGCCAATAGCAACAGAAAGCGGAACATTTTCAATTGCCGATTTAATTTTTTCAGACTCCGGATGGTTATAAACAGGATTGACATCCCAAAGAATAACTGCACCCGGGTCAGCTGTCAGCAAGGTTCTTTTCCACTGTTCGCTGCCTCTGAAATGGTTATAGGTACGTTCAAATCTGATTGTATTTCCGATATTTCCCAGCATCTGGTTGATGCCGTTTACCAAAACCTGATAATCGGGATTATTGTCGCCGCAAACCACAATGGATCTGCCCTCGTTTTCCATCAGTTCTGCCAACATTTTATCCAACTGCTCAGCATTTTCAGGCTTTTGCATCGAAGCGCCCGTTCCGGGCACTCCTCTTTTGGCTGCCAGCGTATTATATATATAGATAAGCGTTTTTCCGTAATCGGCTCTTTCTGTCCGAATCCGGACATCAGCATTGCTGCCGGTCAGCGACATGCCTGCCTCAATCTGCCAGTGTTTGCTCAACTCCCGGTTTCCGTTGTGGAGCGCGCGCCGTTTGGCATAATGTGCCGAAAACTCAACCGGCGACAACCAGGTTCCCAAAAAATCACACCCGACAGAAACGATGCAATCGGCTTTTTCAAAATCATACTCAGGCAAGGCGTCAGTTCCAAAAACGCGGCGATTGGCTTCGCGGTATCCATCCATCGGAATGGCATCGTATTGTTGCCACTCAGCGTCAAATTTTTCAACAAATTCCGAAATGACCTTTTTGGTGGCAGGACTGATAATTGTTGGGGTTATGAGCAGAATGGCACGCCCTGATTCAGAAAGCTCATTTAGGGCTGCAACAATTTCGCTGTCAGCAGCTTCCCAATCAATGGACTCACCATTTTTCTGCGGACCCTGATAGCGGTTCACGTTATAAACGTCTAAAACCGACGCCTGCACCCGACCGCTCGCACCACGCGGTGTGATTACCGAAGCGGGATTAGGTTCCAACTTGATCGGCCGGTTGTCGCGAACCTTAACCAGCACATTGTTGAATTCGTTTTGATTGAAATATGACGATGCGTAATATACTGACTTCCCCGGGGTAATCTCTTCAGGTTTAATAAAATAGGGAATTGCTTTTTCCACAGGTCTTTTGCAGGATGCAATCAGGGCTGCCGAAGCAGTGCCAAGCCCAAGCACTTTTAAAAAATTCCTGCGTGAAGTGGGACTGACAACTTCTTCCTTCCCGCGAATGGTTTTTGCGGGATTCAGCGGATCAAATTCCGGTAATATTTGCCAGTATGTGTTTTCTTCTTTAATCATCAGGTAAACTTTTGATTGTAATTATATTATATGTTAATAATGGCATTTCTGACAGTCATTTGCACCAATATCGGCTGCAACGATGGAATCTTTCATCCCTTTTTTCAGCTCTTCATGGAAAGCTTCAAAAGTCTTATAATATTCATTTTCAAGGAAATCAACTTTGGTTTCGCGGTGACATTCCAGGCACCATCCCATGGAAAGGTCGCTGTGCTGACGAACAATATCCATCTCTTCAACTAATCCGTGACACTGAGCACAATCTAATTTTCCGGCGCCCACATGCTGGGCATGAGAGAAGAAAACATGGTCGGGCAGTTCGTGAATACGAATCCACTCAATAGAACGCCCCTCTTCGTGTGCCTGTATCAGCTTATCAATTTCAAATTTCCCGGAATGGGTTCCTTCGCGAACGATAATGTGGCAATTCATGCACAGTTCAGTGGAAGGAAAATTAGCCGTTTTGGATACGGGAGCCGTGTGGTGGCAATACATACAGTCAATCTGATTGTCGTGCGCATGTACCTTGTGTGAAAACTTTATCGGCTGATCGGGTTCATATCCCTGGCTCCTGCCCAATTTAACCGATTCGTTGTAAATCATCGCGAGCTGATAGCCAAAAGCGCCAAGGAAAACAAGCAATGGAATAAATTTGTATTTTACTTTTTTGAGGATAATCAAATCAAGAAGCGCCCAGGTTATCAGAAGTCCCAACAGGAAAAAGAGGATAAGCTTGTTAACGGATGGTTTGGCAGCAGGCAGTCCGTTTGCAGCGATACTGTCGAGATATACTTTTAGCCGCTGAACATCATCATCATCAATTTTGATGTTGACATGCGATGCTTCCATCAGTTTCCCGGATGGCTCCATGAGCACACGCCGAAGCGACTCAGCATCTTTTCCGGCATATTTCAATGCGATATCCATTGCCGACGGATTCCAGTTCAGTGTGTCCAAAGCAACAACATTGTGGCAGGAGACGCACGCCTGATGCTCTCTGCCCACCGGCAGTAATCCCATAAAAAAGCGCTTGCCGCGATTCACATCTTCCCTGGAAAAACCGGCAGGCAAAGCCGACAATTCCTCAGCCCCGGAATATGCCGGTATTAAAAAAAGAGTGGTAAAATAAAATAAAAGTACTTTAAAACCGGAAACGGTTTTTTTATTACAACAATTGAAATCCTCCTTCATTCTGCTCAGATTAGTGTGAAAACAATTTTGTTTTTTCAATAAAAGCTAACAAAAATTTACTCTAAAGGTTTCTAAATAAAATAAATTTTATTCAACTTGCTCGGTAATCTAC
>CAYNOQ010000100.1:0-3658 GCA_964398855.1 uncultured Mariniphaga sp.
AAGAGATTGAATTTGAGCGCGGTATTGCCGCTGCTGAAAAAGAGCTGACCCTGCCCGACGAACCCAACGGCACGGAAGTGATTTTTAAACCCGATCTGGAAGTGTTCAGTAACTACCACTACATCAGCGATTATGTGGTGAATATGGTGAAGTATTACACTTTCCTGAATGCCGGGCTAACCATAGAATACAACGGACAGCGGTTCTATTCCCGCAACGGACTTCACGATCTTCTTGAAGAAAACATGGACGAAGATCCGTTGTATCCCATAATTCATCTCAGAGGCGATGACATTGAGATTGCAGTAACCCACGGACACAGATATGGCGAAGATTACTACTCTTTTGTGAACGGTCAGCACACCACTCAGGGAGGCACTCATCTTCAGGCGTTCCGCGAGGTTTACATAAAAACCATCCGTGATTTTTACAAGAAGGATTTTGAACCTTCCGACATTCGCGCATCCATTGTGGCTGCTGTCAGTATAAAAGTGGAAGAACCTGTTTTTGAGTCGCAGACCAAAACAAAACTGGGTTCAAGAGATATGGGACCGGACGGACCTACTGTGCGCACGCACGTGGCAAACTTCGTTCAGAAAGAGTTGGATAACTATCTTCACAAGCATCCCGATGTTGCAGAAATTCTGCTCAAGCGGATTACCGATTCGGAACGGGAGCGAAAAGCGATTTCGGGAATAAAGAAACTGGCAAGGCAGCGGGCAAAAAAAGTGAGCCTGCACAACAAAAAACTTCGCGATTGCCGCATCCATTTCAGCAGTAACCACGAGCGCGCAGATGAGTCGTGCATTTTCATCACCGAAGGTGATTCTGCCAGCGGCTCCATCACAAAGTCGCGGGATGTGAACACCCAGGCTGTCTTCAGCCTTCGCGGAAAACCGCTGAACACCTACGGGCTGACAAAAAAAGTGGTTTATGAAAATGAAGAATTTAACCTGCTGCAGGCTGCGCTGAATATTGAAGAGAGCATCGATGACCTTCGTTACAATAAAATTATCATTGCAACCGATGCGGATGTTGACGGAATGCACATTCGGCTGCTGCTCATAACCTTTTTCCTGCAGTTTTTCCCAGAACTCATCCGGAAAGGGCATGTCTATATTCTGCAAACTCCCCTTTTCAGGGTCAGAAACAAGCAGAAAACCTACTATTGCTATTCGGAAACAGAAAAACAGGAAGCCGTTGAAAAGCTGAAAGGAAAACCTGAAATTACCCGGTTTAAGGGATTAGGCGAAATTTCCCCCGATGAATTTAAAAACTTCATTGGTGATGATATGCGGCTCGATCCGGTTTTAATGAAAAAACATGAGCCGGTGAGCCAGATGCTGGAATTTTATATGGGGAAAAACACGCCTGACCGTCAGGATTTTATCATTGATAATTTGTATGTGGAAAAGGATGAAGTTGCCTGAGTTTAACAATCGATTTGCATGTCTGTAGAGGAATTAAATAACGATATAGCCAACGAGCAGCAAGGGAGTGAACCGGATGGTATAAAGGAGGAGATTACCTATTTGCCGGGGATGTACCGGAACTGGTTTCTGGATTACGCATCCTATGTGATTCTTGAACGGGCAGTCCCTTATGTAAACGACGGTTTGAAGCCTGTTCAGCGCCGTATTATGCATGCCATGCGCGAGATGGATGACGGGCGGTATAACAAAGTGGCAAACATCATCGGGCAGACCATGCAATATCATCCCCATGGTGATGCATCTATTGGTGAAGCCATTGTGCAGCTCGGGCAGAAGGAGTTGCTCATTGACACCCAGGGAAACTGGGGAAATACTCACACCGGAGACGGAGCAGCGGCGCCCCGCTACATTGAGGCGCGATTGTCGAAGTTTGCCCTTGAAGTGCTCTTTAACCCGAAAACTACGGAGTGGAAGCTATCCTACGACGGACGTAAAAATGAGCCGGTAACCCTTCCCGCAAAATTTCCTTTGCTGCTGGCACAGGGAGTTGAAGGAATTGCCGTGGGGTTAGCATCAAGAATTTTCCCGCACAACTTTAACGAACTTCTCGACGGCTGCATTGCCTATCTGAAAGGCGAGGAGTTTGAACTGCTGCCTGATTTTCCGGGCGGCGGGCTTGCCGATTGCAGCAGATACAACGATGGCTTGCGCGGCGGTGCAGTGAAAGTGCGTGCAAAAATTGAAAAGCAGGACAACAAAACTCTGGTCATCACCGAACTTCCCTACGGAAAAACAACCACAACGCTCATCGAGTCAATTATTAAAGCCAACGAAAGAGGCAAAATCAAAATCAGAAAAATTGACGACAACACAGCGGGAAATGTGGAGATTCTGATTCATCTCAACTCCGGCGTTTCGTCTGATAAAACCATTGATGCGCTCTACGCTTTTACCGATTGCGAAGTTTCCATTTCGCCAAATGCCTGCATAATTGAAAACGACAAGCCCCATTTTATTGGAGTTTCCGAGATTTTGAAGCATTCTGCCGACAGCACCCTGCAACTGCTCAAATTAGAGTTGGAAATCAGAAAAGGAGAGCTGGAAGAAGCGTGGCATTTCGCATCGCTTGAGAAAATTTTTATTGAAGAGCGGATATATAAGGACAAAAAGTTTGAGGATTCGGAAAATATGGATCAGGCGGTTGCACACATCGACAAGCGCTTAGAGCCGTGGAAACCCAGGTTTAAACGGGAAATCACCCGTGAAGATATTCTCCGGCTGATGGAAATCCGCATGGCGCGAATCCTTAAATTCAATACCGACAAAGCTTCCGAAAATATTCTTGCCATTGAAGAGGAAATCGAAAAAATCAAGAAGAATATTGAGCAGATTGTTCCCTACACCATTCAGTGGTTCACCTATCTGAAAGAGAAATATGGCAAAGGGCGCGAGCGTAGAACCGAAATCAGGAGTTTTGAAAATATTGTGGCGGCAAAAGTTGCGGTGAGAAATGAAAAACTTTATGTTGACCGCAAGGAGGGCTTTATGGGATTCGGACTGAAAAAAGATGAATATGTGTGTGATTGCTCTGATATAGATGATATTATCGTATTCCGCCGTGACGGAACCTATTTCGTAACTAAAGTTACCGAAAAGGCGTTCATCGGTAAGAATCCGCTTCACATAGCAGTTTTCAAGCGGGATGACGAACGCACCATATATAATGTAGTTTACCGCGACGGAAAAACCGGCTACTCCTACATGAAACGCTTTTCTGTTACGGGCGTTACGCGCGACAGAGAGTATGATGTAACGAAAGGAACTCCCGGTTCGCGAATTGTCTATTTTTCGGCAAACCCCAACGGTGAAGCCGAAACTTTGAAAATTTTGCTGAAACCAAAAGCACGACTGAAAAAGGTGGCTTTTGAAGTTGATATGGCAGAACTTGCAATCAGGGGACGCCAGGCAATGGGGAATATTCTCACCAAACACGAAGTGTTTAAAATTTCGCTCAAGGAAAAAGGAGTTTCTACGTTAGGAGGACGAAAAATCTGGTTTGATGAAGATGTTTTGCGACTGAATGCCGATAACCGCGGCAAATATCTGGGCGAATTTTCCGGCGAGGACAATATTCTCGTTATCTACAAAAACGGCGAGTTTGAGCTGCGGAATTTTGATCTCAGCAACCATTTTGATACAGGGATTCTCTCGATTGAAAAATTTGA
>CAYNOQ010000100.1:3758-8823 GCA_964398855.1 uncultured Mariniphaga sp.
GGTGAAGGGCAGATGTCGCTGTTTTAAGTGCGAAAATTCGTTTTGTAGTATTCCATTGTTTTGAACTATTTCGGTTTAATTCAGTTTGAATGCAAAACAGCAACAAATTTTAGCGACTGTGAATAACTTTAGAGATTTGGAAACAGAGAAGTTTTGCATAAGATATTTGTCAGGATTAATCTGTTGAAAAATTCCGGTTAACAAAGAATTGAAGCAATGAGAATCTATCTGATAGGATATATGGGAAGCGGTAAGTCCACGCTGGGGCGCAGATTGGCTGAACATGCCGGGCTACAGTTTGTGGATATGGATCATTATATTGAGCAGCGCAACTGCAAAACGATTCCAAAGATTTTTGCCGAAGAAGGGGAGACGGAATTTCGCAATAAGGAGCGAAAAGCTTTGGAGGAAGTTTCTGCATTTTCCGATGTGGTTATTGCAACCGGCGGCGGCGCTCCCTGCTTTTTTGACAATATCGATTTTATGAACCGCACCGGGAAAACCATTTTTCTGAATATTGACCCCGATATTTTGGCTGCCAGACTGATGCAATCCAAAACAGAAAGACCGCTGATTAAAGGAAAATCAAAAGAAGAGTTAGTGCAGTTTATTGATGAAACATTGAAAATCAGAAACCGGTTTTATTCACGTGCGCATTTTCAGATAACGCAACCCGACATTGACCTGCATGATGTGATGCAGATGCTTGAGCAAAAAGCATAAAAAACGAAAGCCATCTCCCGCAAAGGAAAATGGCTTTTATTTCATTTCAATGTAATCAGTTTGTTACTCTTCCGAAGGTACTGCCGGCAATTCATCTCCGGCGCCTGCTTCCGGCGCAGTTGTCGGGAAGTTTGGAATCTGAAGCGGATCGGCAACCGACTCAATCTGTTCGCGCACGCGCGACTGATCCTGTGTCATCTTTTCGCGTGGGATAAATGCCGTGCCAATAATGGAAAGCGCCAGCAGTGAACCTGCCAGAACCCAGGTTGCCTTTTCCAGAAAGTCGGTGGTTTTGCGAACGCCCATAATCTGGTTGGATGCCTGAAAATTACTGGCTAAACCGCCGCCTTTTGAATTTTGAACCAGTACGATGAGTACCAGTAAAATACAAACTATAAATATTAATACCGTAATCAGAGTGTACATTTTATTTTGCTTAAATATTTTTTAAATTTTCGATTTCTTCAATCCGGGCTGCAAAGTAAATACTTTTTTCCGGATATTTCAAGCTTAATTTTTTAAAAGCTTCTAACGCCTTGTCGTATTTTTTCTGTTCTAAATAAATGGTAGCAAGCGTTTCGGTGATTAGCTCATCGCTTTCGCTTGCCGACTGAGATGTTAATTTATTGCCAATTTCTTTTGAAATTTCATCGGGAGATTTTGCCTCAATTTTTCCAGCTGTGCGGGCAGATGCAAGAAACTTGTCAATAAGGCTTTCTCCTTCTGACGGTTCCTCTCTATCTTCAATAGCGTATTCAACGCTCACCGGATAATCCGGTTCGTAGCCGGCAGATGGCTGTTCCGCTGCGGAGTTCAGGAATTTATAGAGCTGCTTTCTGTCGGGGAGAAGTGATGCCGTTCTGTTCAGTTCTGCCTCAAATTCCGGATCACCCGACTCTTTCATACTTTTCAGACGGAGCATAAGCGCTGCCTGAAAATAGGGAAATTCGGAAGTAATTTGATGAAATTTTCCCGATAAATCCTTGTCTGAAAGGAGAATCGGATTTTTCAAAAGGTTATAAAAACTTTCTTTTTGCATAATTACCAGTTTGCAAGTGTTGCATTAAAAATATCTTCGGTGAGCTTGCTGATGATTTCAGGAACCAGCCCGTCTTCTACAGCGCTCAGGGAACTGGTGCTGTCAAAATCTTCGAAAGCGGTAAAGGTCTGTTCCTTGCTTTGGTCAGGCTCAATGTTGTTTGTGAATTTTACCCGTACCGAAATCGTCAGCCGGTTCAGCGCTGCCATATCCTCTTTTTGGATAGCCATCGGGCGCACTTCATAACCGGTAATCTGCCCCTCAAAAATCAGATCGCCATCTTCGGCAAGTTCGTTTAGTGATGTCTGTCGCTGTAGTTTTTCACGCAGCGCTTCCGTAAATGACTGACTGAGTGTTGGATTGATCAGCCGCGCACGGTTGGGGAAATAATAGACCGAATAGGTTTTTACCTGCGGAGAGATATTTGCACCGGTAAAGGAGTAGGAGATTCTGCACGAGTAAACCGTACCGGCAACAAGAATTACCAACAACCCAATCAGAAAAATCAGCTTTCTCATCCCTTATCCTTTAATGTTGTGTTCTTTAATTTTCCGGTAGAGCGTGCGCTCGGAAATTCCCAGCTCCTCGGCGGCATTTTTGCGTTTTCCGTTATGCTTTTGGAGCGCTTTTTTAATCATCTCGATCTCTTTTTCCTCTAAAGAAAGTGATTCTTCAATCACCTCTTCGGTGTCCTGAATGTGCCTTTTGTCAATATGCGGAATGGGAATCGGCTGTGCAGATTGCTCCCGCGGAGTAAAGCTGATATCTTCCGAATCATACAAATCGCGGATAATTTGCTCCTGATCAGCTGAAACAACCGGCTCTCCCTTTTCCATGATGTCAAGCACTAACTTTTTCAGGTCAGTCATATCCTTTTTCATGTCGAAAAGGATTTTATACAGAATTTCGCGCTCGTTTGAAAAGCCGGCTTCATCTTTTCTTGAAAGCAGCGCCGGCAGATTTTTTGACGAAATGGAAGGCAGGTAGCGCTTGAGCACCTCTTCTGAAAGCTCGCGGTTCTGTTCGATAATGGATATCTGTTCGGTTATGTTTTTCAGCTGCCTGACATTGCCGGGCCAGCGGTAATTTTCAAGTAAAATCCTCGCTTCATCATTCAGGCGAATGGGCGGCATTCTGTATTTTTCAGCAAAATCACGGGCAAACTTCCTGAATAGCAGATGTATATCTTCAGGGCGGTGGCGCAGCGGAAGAATATTCACGGGAACGGTGTTCAGCCGGTAGTAAAGGTCTTCCCTGAATTTTCCGGCTTGTATAGCTTGTGGAATATCCACATTGGTGGCGGCAATAATCCGCACATCGGTTTTAATAACCTGCGAAGAACCTACGCGGATAAATTCTCCGGTTTCAAGTACCCTCAGCAGGCGAACCTGTGTTGCCAAAGGCAGTTCACCGATTTCATCCAAAAAAATCGTGCCTCCGTCAGCCTCCTGAAAATAGCCTTTGCGGTCAGATAGCGCTCCGGTAAAAGAACCCTTTTCGTGCCCGAAAAGCTCCGAATCAATTGTACCTTCGGGTATTGCGCCACAGTTAACGGCAATATATTTTCCATGCTTACGGCTTGAAAACTGATGAATTATCTGGGGGAAAACCTCTTTTCCGGTTCCGCTCTCGCCGGTAATCAAAACCGAAAGATCGGTAGGAGCCACCTGAACCGCTACTTCAATAGCCCTGTGCAGCCCGGGCGAATTCCCGATTATCTCAAACCTCTGCTTAATATTCTGGATATCCATACCTGTTTCGTGTTCAATAATAAAAATACAAATTTACAACTTTTTGGCGGCATTATTTCCTGTGCCTTTTATTTAATCATTTATTGGCAGATGTGCAAATCGCGGCGACACTATTTTCGGCTGCCGGATTGCCGGGATTTTATAATCGCTATCTTTGGCAACACTAAAAACATTAGAAAAATATGGAATTTATCGTTATCATTCCTGCGCGGTTTCAATCTTCACGTTTTCCGGGTAAACCTCTGGTCAATTTGGGAGGAAAACCCATGATACAGTGGGTTTGCGAGAATGCTGAAAAGGCGCTTGAGCACGTGTGGGTGGCAACCGATGATGAGCGGATTATGCAGGTAGTGGAAGGTTTTGGCGGAAACGCTGTGATGACTTCGGCATCACACCAGAGCGGAACCGACCGTTGTGCGGAAGCAGCCGAAAAGCTGGAGAGAGACATCAATTTTGACGTGGTTATCAATATTCAGGGCGATGAGCCATTTGTTCAGGCTGAGCAGCTGAAACAGCTGATGGCATGTTTTGATGGTAAAACCGAAATTGCAACGTTAGTGAAAAAGATTGAATCAAGTGAAGAGCTGTTTAATCCGAACCGCCCGAAAGTTATTCTGGATGAGCAGGATAATGCGCTCTATTTCAGCAGGTCGCCAATTCCCTATGTGCGCGATTCCGAAAAAGCCGACTGGCTTCGGGAAAACACTTTTTGGGCACACATCGGAATGTATGCCTACCGCAAGGATATTCTCCGGCAGATTACCCGGCTGAACCCCGGAAAGTTAGAGCAGACCGAAGCTTTGGAGCAACTCCGCTGGCTTGGAAACGGCTACCGGATAAAAACAGCAGTTACTCAATTCCGCGGGATTGGAATCGATACGCCGGAAGATTTGTCGGCTGCCGAAGCGTGGCTGCTGAAATAAAAAGGCATAAAATTTGCTTTTTCAGCAGTTTAATCGTAACTTTTGCAACATGAAGCGATATATAATTACCATAATATTTTTATCAGTTATTTTATCCGGCTTTGCTTTTGAGCCGTCATATCCTTCATTTTACCAAAATCCCACCATTGAAAATGCACCGGTTCAGGAATTGAAAGTCTATCCAAATCCTGTTGATAACAAAAGAGTTACCCTTGAAGTAAGCAGCGATGAAATTGCTGAAATACGCTTAGTAAACATTATGGGAAAAGAGCTGATTGCCCGCAATTTGGATTTTCCGGTTTCTAAATACCTGCTCACCCTTGAAAACATTCCCAACGGAATCTATTTTGTCCGGGTTAAAACTTCAAAAAATAAAATTGTTGTAAAAAAACTGGTGGTCTCCTCACGATGATTTTTACAATGGATAGAATATTTTGAAAACGGCACAAAAGCTCAAAGACCTTATTTTTATCAACCTTAGCAACCAGTCCAAAAGCACACAAAACCAGAACCTTATTATTTTATTGAAAGATTTGTGGTTCCCGCTTAAAATTTAGTGTAGATTAAGTGTCTATAGTACCTTATCTTTTAAATTGATGTATTTTTTGGCATAATATTCAAATACAATA
>CAYNOQ010000101.1:0-8752 GCA_964398855.1 uncultured Mariniphaga sp.
CAAACAGATATTTCCCGGGCATGACGTCCGTTATGAGAAGGTAGTTGCCGGATTTCTCTCCTTCAATGGGTTTCCCGTTTTGAGTGACAGTGGATTGTTTAGAATTCCGGGGGATGTAAATATCGGAAGTGCAGTTTGGCGGAATGATAACTTGCATTGAAAATACATTTTCATCATGCTCAAATTCGACTTCCACATTTCCGCGTATGGTGGGGTGCTTAATTTTTGCCCATTGCAGACCACTTATATGCGGCTTTATCCGAATCTTTCTGAAAGAGGGCTCTATAGGCTCAATACCGCAAACTTTCCGGCTGATAACATAAGCAGGAATGGCGCTCCATGCATGGTTCCATGTCATGTTTCTCTTATATTTCAGGTCCCACGCTTCGGAAGTTACAGTTGTGCCAAACCGGATCATGTTCATCCAGCTGCGGTCGCTCTCTGATGTGAGCAGTTGAAAAGCATAATCGTCGGCGCCTGTTTCATAGAGCGCATCAAAAAGATACATGGACATTCCCGGGCTGCAAGCCATTCCCCTTGAGATTAAGAAATCCCTGATTCCGGGATAATAATTTTCGGGAGCAAGGCCGAAAGCCACCGGGAACATATTTGAATGCAATGCACTGTGCTCCGTATCTTCGCCGTCAGTATAAATTCCGGTTTCTTTACTCAGCAGTTTTTCGTTGAATGAAGATTTAACCAACGATGCCCTCTCCTCAAAAAAGCGAACTTCTTCTGTTTTATTCAGAACGGCAGCTATTTTTGCCATTAAAATCAGATTCCGGTAGTGAAATGCGTTTACAACCGTGTTGATGTCGGTAAATACAAAACGGTCGGTTTCACCTGCTATCGAAACACTTCCATGTCCGCTGCGCAACTGCGTTTCGTTTGCCGGTGTTCCCTGAGGCCAGTCCACTATATCTCGGAAACCACTACCGTTATAGTGAATGCTTTTCAGAAAATCCGGGGTAATAAGTCCGGTTCGTGTGCTAATCAGTCCGTCTTCCCTGGCTAATGCAAGAAGTGTTTTCTTTTTCAGTTCATCATAACGATTTTCTAAAAACCGGGCATCGCCGGTTGCCATATAATCTGCCCATGCAATCAGCGCCATGTGCAGATGCCATTCGGTTGGCCAGCTTGGGTTATAAATCAGAAAATCAGCAGTGTATCGCTGAATTGCAAACTCACGATCAACGCAATAGTGGGAAACCTGCTGCATAAAAGCGTCTGCCTCATAAGGCATGCGCTCGCGTGCTCCGCCATCAATATAAACACCCATAAACGGCGTAACTTTCAGGGTGTGTTTGCAAAGTTCCCAGATTTGATTCAGATTTTCATTCGAGCAGGAAAAATCTGCCGCCTTGTCATCAAAATGATACAAAAGCGCCAGCTGACGAATTTTGGCGGGAGTCAGTTTTTCTTTCAGCCTTTCAATTTCGGCATAACGAAATGATGTAACTTCGGGCATGTGTCCGGCTAACACCTGGCTGTTGGGATAGTGTGAAATAAATCTCGGAATTTGTATCAGATATTCCGTTTGTCCGGGTTGCAGGGTAACTTCCAGACGGTTATATATGATTGAACCACCCGGCTTTTGGTTTACCGAATTTTGACCTGAGATATCTTCACCAAGGTGAACGATTATCGTATCAGCATTTTGAACATGGTCAAGCGTAAGTTTCAATGCGCCGAATGCCGCTTTTTCAAACCTGATAAACTGGTTGTTGTCGCTGTTTGTTTCCACAGAAACCGGCTTAATTTCATGGTAGCGAATTGGATTTCGGTTTTCATAAACAAATTCTGTGTTCCCATTTCTTTCAAGCTCAACCCACTTGCTTTCACCGGGCCATTTCTTTTCTGTATCGTGAAAACTTCCGGTGTTGAATGTTTGAGGTTTGCTCCATGCACTTGCCTTCCCGTTTTGGTTCCAGCTGCGCACTTTCCACCGATAGTTTGAGTTTTCTTTCAGCGATTGCCCTGCATAAGGTACTGCAACCGATTTATCCGATTCAACTTTTCCAGAATCCCAGATACTTTCTTCTCCTTTTTTATCGGTAGAAATGATGATTTGAAATGCAGTCTGCATATTTTTTTCACCGCCTGTGATCCATGAAAAGTGAGGAACAGGTTCAGTGATTACAGCGCTTTCCGTGTCCGAAAGAAGATTTATCATTAAACCGTGTGGTGCATTTTGCTCAGTATTCCGGCAGCTGAAAAGGATAATTGAAAACAGAAAAAACCGGAAGATGCAACTGCTTGAAAATTTAATCATGGGAATGTAATAGTTTGTTTTTGATAAATTGTGAAGTTTACATGTTTGAGTGGCTGTTTTATATGTTGCCGCTTTGGTTTACTGATAAATTGGAATTATTGAGTTGGAAAAAACTTAAAGTAATCCGTAAGTCCTTAGTATTTCAGCCAGTTCGGGGTGTGTTTTTGCATATTCCCTGAGAATTGTAATCAGACTCCTTGCTTTGTCATTGGCTTCCTCTGCTTGTGTCAGGGCTGGTTTTAATGCTGTGCGCCGATTCCAGATTGTGTATCCGAGCATAAAAATAATGAGCGTGATTGTAATGCTGAACCCCCAGAAAAAAAGCGTCTTAAGGTCGTCAATCTGTTTTTGCTGAGAATCTAATCTGGCATTCATCTCATTGCGCAATGAATGCATTTCATTTCGTAGCGAATTCATTTCATTCCGTACCGAGCCCATTTCTGCTTCCAGTTTGATTAGGCGATCTCTGTCAGCAAGGGTGTAGGGAACAACCTGCTGCTTCTGAGCCTGAACAGCAGCTCCGGTCAACAGAAACAAAATGAATATGGTTAAAACTTTCTTCACAATTTTTCTTTAAAAAGCTACAACAAATATAACGAATAATTTACCGATAAAAAAAACCTGCTTCAAAATTGAAACAGGCTTTTTTTATTGTATGCGGGTTTTGTCAAATTATTGTCCCGGGCGCAATTTTCTAACGGCTGCACCTGCCTGCCAGAGTTCCGACTCGCGCATCTCCTTGAGTTCGGCATTTAGACTTGTTTTGTAATCAATGCTGCTTGTGGAATCAAGCACGCGTTTGGTTTCGGTACCTGCTTTCACGCTTTCATACAATTCGTCGAATACCGGCAAAGTTGCTTCGCGGAATTTATGTCTCCAGTCCAATGCGCCGCGCTGTGCAGTTGCACTGCAATTTGCATACATCCAGTCCATTCCGTTCTGATCTACAAGGCGAATAAGACTTTGTGTGAGTTCTTCCACGGTTTCATTAAATGCTTCTGACGGACTGTGTCCGTTTTTGCGCAACACATCATATTGTGCTTCAATGATTCCTGCAAGCGCACCCATTAACACGCCGCGCTCTCCGGTGAGATCGGAAAACACTTCGTTTTCGAATGTGGTGGGGAAGAGGTATCCTGAACCAATGGCAATACCGAGAGCCAATGCACGTTCTTCGGCTCTGCCGGTATAGTCCTGAAAGACTGCATAGCTGGAGTTGATACCGTTTCCTGCCAGGAAATTGGTACGTACACTGGCGCCTGATCCTTTCGGTGCAACCAGAATAACATCAACATTCTCCGGTGGAATGACCCCGGTTTGCTCTTTGTAGGTGATTGAAAAACCGTGTGAAAAATAGAGTGCATCGCCCTCTTTCAGACAGGGTTTTAGTTTTGGCCAAAGAATGCGCTGTGCGGCATCAGAAACAAGATATTGAATGATTGTGCCTTTTTCTGCTGCCTCTTCAACAGGGAAAAGTGTTTCGCCGGGAACAAAACCATCACGCACCGCTTTATCCCAATCTTCCTTGAATTCGGGTGCCTGTCCGATAATCACGTTGAAACCGTTGTCTTTCATATTCAGTGCCTGCGCAGGTCCCTGAACACCGTAGCCAATGATTGCAATGACTTCGTCTTTCAATACTTCTTTTGCTTTTTCTACCGGAAATTCTTCGCGGAGGACTACATTTTCAACTACTCCGCCAAAGTTAATTTTTGCCATAATTTTTAATTGTTGTAATTTTTTGTTTAAAAATATTTCAGTTTTTATTCTCTAAATATCGGAATTTAATCCATACTTTCGAGCAATGCATCTCTCTCTTTTAAAAATTCCGAGAGACGTTCAATGGGATCGCGCGTAATTGCAATTCTTCCCGAACGTATAAACTGCATCACTTTGGAATTGTTCAATTCATCAAACAACGCCTGAGTCTCCTCTTTGTGCCCTGTCTTTTCAATTACAGTATATTCTCTGGTAACTTCAAGGATTCTTGCACCTGAGTTGCGAACGATACTTTCAATAGTGTTGTTTTCGTACAAAGCTTCTGTAGGAACTTTGTAAAGTGCAATTTCCTGATAAATCATTTCATCGTTGGTGTGATAAAATGCTTTCAGAACATCAATTTGTTTTTCAATCTGTCCGACTATTTTGATCACCTGCTCTTCGGTGGTGCTTATCACAATCGTGAATTTATAAACTCCCTGAATTGCAGACTCGGAAACAGTCAGACTGTCGATATTTACCTTCCTGCGGGTAAAAACGTTGGTTATTCGTGCCAGCAAACCGATATGGTTTTCCGAATAAACGGTTATGATATACTCTTGTTTCATAATTTCTGATATTAATTTGTTTATATTATTTCAATTCAGGTTCCAGCATCACTTCGGAAACAGAAGCGCCGGCAGGTACCATCGGGAATACGTTGTCTTCTTTTTCAATCATCACCTCAAGCAGATACGGTCCTTCATGGTCAATCATTTTCTGAATGGCTCCTTCCAGATCATCGCGTGACTCAACCTTTTGTCCGTCAATGCCATAACCTTTGGCAATGGTAATGAAGTCGGGATTTTTCAACCCGGTGAATGAGTATCTCTTTTCAAAGAAAAGTTGCTGCCACTGGCGCACCATACCGAGAAAATTATTATTAAGTATTATCATTTTCAGCGGAATATTGTCCTGTGCAATGGTGCCTAATTCCTGAATACTCATCTGGAATCCGCCATCACCAATGAAAGTAACGACGGTGCGGTCGGGAGCTGCCAGCTGTGCGCCAATGCCTGCCGGTAAACCAAAGCCCATAGTTCCCAAACCGCCGGAAGTTACGTTGCTGCGTGGATTTCTGAATTTGAAATAGCGGGATGCAATCATTTGATGCTGACCAACATCTGTTACGAGAATAGCTTCATGGTTGGTTTTTTCTCCAACAATGCGAACTGTTTCACCCATTGTCAGTCCCGGCTTTTCGGGATACAATTCTTTTCCTATAATTTTGCCGTATTCAATGTCGTAGCACTCTCTGAACCTATTCAGCCACTCTTCGTGACTGTTCTGCTTCACGTTGTCGGTCAGCATTTTCAATGTCTTTTTGGCATTTCCGAGAATGGGAACATCAACTTTGACAATTTTATTGATTTCAGCCGGATCAATTTCCAGGTGGATGATTTTGGCATCGGCGGCGTATGCAGAAACTTTTCCGGTTACACGGTCATCGAAACGCATACCTACCGCAATAACCACATCAGCTTCGTTGGTGAGCAGATTTGGTCCGTAATTTCCGTGCATACCTAACATTCCAACATTCAATGGGTGGTCGGTTGGCAGTGCCGAAAGTCCCAACAGCGTCCAGGCAACGGGGATTCCTGTTTTTTCAACGAATGTCCGCAACTCTTCTTCTGCCCGGGAAATGATAACTCCCTGTCCTAACAACAGTAACGGTCGTTTTGCCTGATTAATAATTTCGGCTGCCTCTTTAACCTTGAACGGGTCAATCTGAGGTTCAGGAACATAACTTCTGATTTTTGTGCATTTTTTATACTCAAAATCCAGTTCGCCGAACTGTGCATCTTTGGTCAGGTCAATGACTACCGGACCGGGGCGCCCGGACTGTGCAATATAGAAAGCTTTCGCAATTGCATCCGGTATCTCTTCCGGTGTTGTTACCTGAAAATTCCACTTGGTAATCGGCATAGTAAGCCCGATAATGTCTGATTCCTGAAAAGCGTCAGTGCCTAACAATGGAGAAGGCACCTGACCGGTAATGCAAACTAACGGCGATGAGTCCATCATGGCATTTGCAATCCCGGTGATCAGATTGGTTCCGCCGGGACCGGAAGTTACAAAACAAACCCCGGCTCTTCCGGTTATGCGTGCATAACCTTCGGCAGCATGAACAGCTCCCTGCTCGTGGCGGGTGAGAATATGCTTTATTCTGGAGTTAAAATCGTACAATGCATCATAAACGGGCATGATTGCCCCGCCCGGATACCCGAAAATGGTATCAACGCCCTCTTCCATCAGTGAAAGGATAAGAGCTTGGGAACCTGAAACTTTCTTTTTTGTCATATCACTATTTTTTGGAGTTAATAATTTGCTTAGTCAATCAAACGAATTGCGCCTCTGTCTGCTGATGAAACCAGACTGGCATAGGCTTTCAATGCTTTTGAAACTTTACGTTTCCGCTTTGGAGGCTGAAAAGCGTTTTCGCCTTTGGCTTCTTCTTCTTTTCTGCGTATTTCTATTTCATCGTCTGAAATCATCAGATTAATAGAGCGGTTTAAAATGTCAATTTCAATGATGTCATTGTTTTGAACCAGCCCGATTGCACCACCTGAAGCAGCCTCCGGTGAGGCATGTCCGATGGAAAGACCGGAAGTTCCGCCGGAAAAGCGTCCGTCGGTAATCAGCGCACAATCTTTGTCAAGCTGCATCGCCTTGAGATAGGAGGTGGGGTAGAGCATCTCCTGCATTCCCGGTCCGCCTTTGGGACCTTCATACCTGATTATGACAACATCTCCCTTTTGCACCGCATCGCCAAGTATGCCGTTTACTGCATCATCCTGTGAATCAAAAACTTTAGCTTTTCCGCTAAATTTGAAAATAGAAGAATCAACACCGGCAGTTTTTACAATGCAACCATTTTCGGCAATGTTGCCATAAAGCACAGCTAATCCGCCATCTTTGCTGTAAGCGTTTTCAATGCTGCGGATACATCCGTTGGTGCGGTCGCTGTCCAATTCGGTATAATAATTCTCCTGAGATGCCATTTTCAGATTTCTTCTTCCGTCGCCCGGAGCGGAGAGAAAGCGCATTTTTGCATCTCCGGAAACATTTGTATTTGTAATATCATAAGCGGCAATGGCTTCTTTCAGCGAACGCCCGTCAACACGGCTTACTGAAGTTTCTAACAGGTTACCGCGGTCAAGCTCTGCCATAATGGAGAGAATGCCCCCTGCACGGTTTACGTCCTGAACATGATACCGTGAACTGGGTGAAACTTTGCAAAGATTCGGAGTAATTCGTGAAAGCTGGTCAATGTCGTTCATCGTGAAATCAACGCCGGCTTCGTGGGCAATTGCCAGCAGATGAAGCACCGTGTTTGTGGAACCGCCCATGGCAATATCCAGTTTCATTGCATTCAGAAAACTTTCGCGGGAAGCAATACTTCTTGGAAGAACCGAGTCGTCGCCATCATAATAATAGGTTTTAACGGCTGAAATAATTTTTTCCACTGCCTCTTCAAACAGCTTTTTGCGGTTGGCGTGGGTTGCTACAATGGTTCCGTTTCCGGGAAGGGCAAGACCAATTGCTTCGGCAAGACAGTTCATGGAGTTGGCTGTAAACATTCCTGAGCATGAACCGCAGGTTGGACAGGCATTCTGTTCGATAATCATCAGTTGCTCATCGGAAACTGACTGATCTGCAGCCATAACCATGGCGTCAACAAGGTCGAAGTGTTCGCCTTCCACAACGCCTGCCTCCATTGGACCACCTGAAACAAAAATTGCAGGAATATTCAGGCGCATGGCAGCCATCATCATTCCGGGAGTAATTTTATCGCAGTTGGATATGCAAATCATGGCGTCAACCATGTGTCCGTTGCACATATATTCCACACTGTCTGCAATCACTTCACGTGATGGCAACGAGTAGAGCATACCGTCATGCCCCATGGCAATGCCATCGTCAATGGCGATGGTGTTGAATTCGGCTGCGAAATAACCCTGTTTTTCGATTAGTCCTTTCAGGTATTGCCCGATTTCGTATAAATGTACGTGCCCGGGAACAAACTGTGTGAATGAGTTTACAATGGCAATCAGAGGACGTCCGAAATGTTCTTCCTTCATCCCGTTGGCACGCCAGAGGCTTCGTGCGCCTGCCATTCGGCGCCCTTGTGTTGTCGTGTTGCTTCGTAATGGAATTTGCATACTTTTTACTCTTTAAATTCAGTTTTATTATTAAAAAAGCCTTTCCCGGTTCCGGGAAAGGCTTGCTTATATTCTTTATTACTACATACAACTCTACCTCTTCCCGGTGTTTCCGAAAATGACCACGATGACGACAAGAATGTATGTAGAAAACAGTTTCATATAATAAATTTCATTTTTATAACCGACAAATCTAAGAACTAAATTCAAAAAACAAAGCGATTGGTAACTAAATCTCTTCTTTTTCTTATAAATTTAAATAATAAGTTGATTTTTAGTTGGAAAATAATATTTGCGCAATTGAAATTTTAAGTTCTCTTGTGTGCTGTTAATCAGCGATATAGTTTTTAATAAAATAAGAAAAAGCAACTGTTTCTGAAATGTTAAGTTATTTGTCAGAAGAAAGATGACCATGGAAAGTTGGGGATAGAATTGAACAATGTTGCATAATGAGAGTTTTAAAAAGGTCTTATGGGAGATTGCATAAAGATTTTCGATAAAAGTGTTCTGACTTATAATGAATAGTAGTTTAATTGATCTGAAAATAATCATAACTCAT
>CAYNOQ010000102.1:0-8658 GCA_964398855.1 uncultured Mariniphaga sp.
TGAATTTTTGATGTTTTTAAAATTTTAGTGCGTTTTCTTAGTGACACTATATAAATTTTGTACAAGTAGATTCTCAACCTGTGGTTGGGAATGACGATTCACCAAAGCTGCCATCTCTCCTCCCTTAATACCCCGCCAACGACGTCATTCCCGACCAAAGGGCGGGAATCTTAACTAAAGGGTAAACATATTGATAAGCATTTTTCTCAATACTGTTGAATATCACAAAACAACTTTAGACTCTCCGGCATTAATCAATTAAGCAAGGTGAATATCAGCAATATAAAAGAGAACCACTCATTAAATTCCGGTTATGGTCAAATAACCAACCCCACAAGCAATGTGAGTATAAGTCCACTTACAGCGATAATCGTTTCCATTACCGTCCAGCTTTGAAGCGTCTGTTTTTCATTCATTCCCAAATATTTACTCACTAACCAGAAACCGCTGTCGTTCACATGCGAAAGGATTGTTGCCCCGGATGCAATGGCAATCACCACCAGCGCCCGTTGCGGGTCGCTCAGTCCGAACTCCCCGATAACCGGAGCAATAATTCCGGCAGCAGTAATCATGGCAACAGTGGCGGAGCCTTGCGTTATCCGCACCACGGCGGCAAGTATCCATGCTAACAAAATAGGCGGCAACGAAGACCCAGCCATGGATTCAGCCATAATCTGACCAATGCCGCTGTCAATCAGCACCTGCTTCAAAACACCGCCGGCACCGGTTATCAATATGATGATTCCTGCCGGACCAAGTGCCTTGGTGCTTAAATCAAGGATTTGCTGTCTCCCCATTCCGCGCCGGATGCAAAGAAAGTAGATGGCAATCAGCGTGGCAATAATCAGAGCGGAAAACGGATGCCCGACAAATTCAAGGATGTCTGTCCACACCGATTTGGGAAACAACCCTTTTGAAACAGTCACTCCGGTAAACGTATTTACCAGAATCAGCAGCAACGGAATGGAAATAACCACAGCAATCAGACGAAACGGAGGATGATTTTCCGGATCAATCTTTCGCAGTTCAGCGTCAAAATGAGGAGGCGGCTCCAGATAGATTTTTTTGGAAATATACTTTCCCCAAACCGGACCTGCCAGCACCGCAATAGGCAACCCGATGGCAGAACCAAGCAAAATTACCCAGCCCAACTGCACATTGATAATATCAGCCACTGCAACCGGTCCGGGTGTAGGCGGCACAAAACTATGGGTTACGGCAAGACCGGCAAGCAGCGGAATGGCATAATAGAGCAACGAACGCTTCGTATCCCGTGAAAGCGCATAAATTATCGGAACAAGAATAATGAACCCCACATCTAAAAAAACGGGTATTGCTACCACAAACCCGGTGATAACCATTGCCCATGATGCGCGGTCGCTGCCAAACTTTTTAATCAGATGGTGAGCCAGCGACTCAGCGCCGCCTGAACTTTCAAGCATCTGCCCAAAAATGGCACCTAACCCGACCACCGTTGCCACAAAACCCAACGTGCCAGCCATTCCTTCCTGAATAGAGCCGGTTATTTCGCTCAATGGCATTCCTGCCAAAACACCAACATAAATAGCGGTAATCAGCAAAGCGATGAAGGCGTTTAACTTGAGTTTCAGTACAAAAAAAAGGAGCAGGGCAACTGCGGAAATAACAATAAAAACAAGGAAAGAAGTGCTCATTTTATTAGTGATTTTGTTATTCGGTATAAAGGTAAAATTTTTGATTTAATTGTTTAGAAAGAATTTAAATTACTGTTTTTGAGATAAACTTTTTGGGATAAATAAGGATTGGGCTATTTTTGCTTTCCTATTTGAAAGAAATACGATTAAATAAATAATTTATGAGCAAATTTTTTACTGCAACCATTGGCAGAAAGTTTATTATGAGCATTTCAGGACTTTTTCTGGTTTTGTTCATTGCTGTTCACCTGACAGTGAACTTGTTACTAATTTTTGACGACAGTGGCAAACTTTTCAATATTGCTGCCGATTTTATGACCACCAACCCGCTGATTAAGCTGATGGAACCTGTTTTAGCCATCGGTTTTTTAGTTCATATTGTCTGGGGGTTTCTTTTAGAGTATAAGAACTGGCGCGCCCGTCCGATAAAGTATGAAGTGAAAAATCCCGGCGCTTCCAGCTCCTGGACTTCCCGGAACATGATTGTCATCGGAATAATCATTTTGGTCTTTTTGGTAATACATATCGGAGATTTTTTCTGGAAAATTAAATTCAATCCCGATACCATTGCCGATGTGAGCATAAACGGCAAAGAGATTAAAAACTCCTATGTTCTTGTCTCCGGACTGTTCAAAACCAGCATGGTTCACAACATTCTGTATCTCATTGGAGGAATCTTTTTAGGAATTCACCTTTCCCATGGATTTTGGTCAGGCTTCCACTCTATTGGCTTGAGTAACAAGCACTGGATGAGAAGGCTTCAGATTATCGGAAAAATTTATGCGATTCTGGTTGCCGTAGGGTTTTCAATTATTCCCCTTTATTTCATGTTGGGTTTATACAATTAAATAAATAGTACGATGAGCATTCTAAATTCAAAAATACCCGAGGGCCCCTTAGCCGAAAAGTGGACAAAACATAAAGCAAATATTAAGGTAGTCAGCCCTGCCAACAAGCGCCGGCTTGAGGTGATTGTGGTGGGCACCGGACTTGGCGGAGCTTCTGCTGCCGCTTCGCTCGGTGAGTTGGGCTACAAAGTGAAGGCTTTTTGCATACAGGACAGCCCGCGGCGCGCGCACTCAATTTCCGCACAGGGCGGAATAAATGCCGCAAAAAACTACCAGAACGACAACGACTCGGTTTTCCGGCTGTTTGAAGATACCATCAAGGGCGGCGACTACCGCTCGCGCGAAGCCAACGTCTATCGTCTGGCTGAAATTTCACCCAATATCATTGACCAGTGTGTTGCTCAGGGTGTACCATTTGGCCGCGAATATGGCGGGTTGCTTGCCAACCGCTCATTTGGTGGTGTTTTGGTGAGTCGCACATTTTATGCACGCGGACAAACCGGACAGCAGCTGCTGCTTGGCGCCTATCAGGCTATGAACCGCCAGATTGCCTTAGACAATGTGGAGATGTACAGCAGACATGAAATGTTGGACGTGGTTGTCATCAACGGGAAAGCGCGCGGCATCATTGCCCGCGATCTGGTTACGGGTGAAATCAAGCGCTTTGGCGCACATGCAGTTGTTGTTGCAACCGGCGGCTACGGAAATGCATTTTTCCTGTCAACCAACGCAATGGGCAGCAACGGCTCGGCTGCCTGGCAATGCTATAAAAAAGGAGCCATTTTCTCAAATCCCTGCTTCGTTCAGATTCATCCAACCTGCATTCCGGTTCACGGCGACCAGCAATCAAAACTCACTCTGATGTCTGAATCGCTGCGAAATGACGGCAGGGTTTGGGTGCCAAAGAAAATTGAAGATGCTGAAAAATTACGCAGGGGAGAAATCAGAGCTAACGATATTCCCGAAGAAGACCGCGATTTTTACCTTGAACGCCGCTATCCGTCATACGGCAACTTAGTTCCCCGGGATGTCGCTTCGCGGGCGGCAAAGGAGAGATGCGATGCCGGTTTTGGCGTAAATCCCGAAGGGAAGGCAGTTTATCTCGATTTTAAATATGCCATTGACAGACTTGGAAAAGATGTGATTAAAGCCCGCTACGGGAACCTTTTCCAGATGTACGAAAAAATTACCGACGTGGATCCCTACAAGGAGCCGATGATGATCTATCCGGCTATTCACTATACCATGGGCGGCAACTGGGTTGATTACAACCTGATGACAACAGTTCCGGGGCTTTACTCCATCGGTGAGGCAAACTTCTCTGATCACGGAGCCAACCGCCTGGGCGCTTCAGCGCTGATGCAGGGGCTGGCAGACGGCTATTTTGTGCTACCCTACACCATCGGCGACTACCTGGCAGATGAAATACTTGTGCCGAAAGCAGATACAGATGCTCCCGAATTTGCAGAAGCAGAAAAGGCAGTTAACGACCGGATTGATAAATTATTCAATATCAAGGGAACAAAGCCGGTGGATTATTTCCATAAAAAATTAGGAATGATCATGTGGGATTATGTAGGCATGTCCAGGAATGAAGAGGGTTTGAAAAAAGCTGTTCAGCTGATTCGTGAAGCGCGCGAAGAGTTCTGGAAAGATGTTCGGATTCCCGGTGAGAAAAATAACCTGAATCCGGAACTGGAAAAAGCCGGACGCGTAGCCGATTTCTTTGATATTGGCGAGCTTATGGCACTTGACGCACTTGACCGTGCAGAATCGTGCGGCGGTCATTTCCGCGAAGAATCCGTAACCGATGACGGTGAAGCAAAACGTAACGATGAAAAATTCACCTATGTTTCCTGCTGGGAATATAAAGGAGAAGGCGTTGAACCGGTGCTGCACAAGGAAGATCTCGTTTTTGAAAATGTGAAACTGACTCAGCGGAGTTATAAATAGTGAGAAAAGTAGTGAGTAGTGAGTAGTGAGAGATGAGAAACGTGAGATTTGTAAATGATTAAGTGATGCATAAATTTAAAGAATTGATAGTCTGGCAAAAAGGGATGAATCTCGTTAAGGAAATTTACGGAATAACACATTCTTTTCCGGATAATGAACTTTTTGGAATTACTTCCCAAATGAAGCAAAGCGCCATTTCCATTCCATCAAATATAGCAGAAGGATGTGGCAGAAATACAGACAAAGAATTAAATCATTTTCTTAATATTGCAAACGGAAGTTCTTTTGAATTAGAAACATTAGTAATTCTAAGTTTTGATTTAGGATATTTAGAACAGGAAGAATTTAACTTTTTGGATTCGCTTTTAGATGAAATTCAAAAAATGATATATGGTTTTAAACAATCAATTCAAACAAAATCCTCTCCACATTCTTAATACTCAGTACTATATTTAAAAAAATTCAATTATGGCAGATATAATTCTTAAAAAACTCAACATAAAAGTGTGGCGGCAAAACAATGCTGCCGACAAAGGGCGTTTTGAAACCTACCCCATCGAAAACATTTCAACCGGTTCATCTTTTCTGGAAATGTTAGATATTCTAAACAACAACCTGATTGTTGAAGGGAAAGACCCGATTGCTTTCGACCACGATTGCCGCGAGGGAATCTGCGGAACGTGCAGCCTATACATTAACGGGCGCCCGCACGGACCTGACACGGAGGTAACAACCTGCCAGTTGCACATGCGCCGGTTTAAGGATGGCGAAACCATCACCATTGAGCCGTGGCGCTCAAGGGCATTCCCGGTGATAAAAGACCTTGTTGTGGACCGTACCGCTTTTGAAAAAATTCTTCAGGCAGGTGGTTTTGTGTCGGTAAATACCGGCGGCGTTCCCGACGGGAACGCGATTCCCGTTTCCTATGAAGATGCGGAAGAATCCATGGATGCCGCTTCTTGTATCGGCTGCGGGGCTTGCGTTGCCGTGTGCAAAAACTCTTCTGCGATGCTGTTCGTCTCTGCAAAAGTTTCCCATTTGGCGAAACTTCCACAGGGCAGAATTGAAGCAAAAAAGCGGGCGAAAAGCATGGTTGCAAAAATGGACGAGTTAGGATTCGGTTCTTGTACAAACACCGGCGCCTGCGAAGTGGAATGCCCAAAAAGCATCTCCATCACCAACATTGCACGTCTGAACAGAGAGTACCTGACCGCAAGATTCAGCGAATAGCGAAATTAAAAAGCGCCGGCAGAAAAGCAAATTACTTTTCTGCCGGCGTTTTTTAGAAATTATTTCACTTCAGAGCCGTTCTTCACGCTTTTATCCGGCGAAACGATGGAAAATGATCCGTCGGCATTTTCGGCACAAAGAATCATTCCCTGAGATTCAATCCCCTGAAGCTTTTTCGGTTCCAGATTAACCAGAACTGACACCTGCCTGCCTATTAAATCTTCGGGCTTATAAAATTCTGCTATTCCCGAGACTATCGTGCGCTCTTCAAAACCAACATCAATTTTGAGTTTCAGTAACTTCTTGGTTTTCTTCACCTTTTCAGCTTCAATCACGGTGCCTGTACGAATATCCATTTTCCCAAAATCATCAAATGCAATGCTCTCCTTTGCCGGAGCAACATCCGTATCTGTCATCTTATTCTGCTTTTTGGTATCTGACAATTTCTGAAGCTGAGCATCAATAACGCTATCTTCAATCTTCTCAAACAGCAGTTCAGGTGTGCCCACCTGATGACCGGCTGTAAGCAATTCGGCGCTTCCCGCCTTTTGCCACTCCTGTTTGCCAAAGTGGAGAAATCCGCGCAGTTTTTCCATACTTGCCGGAAGAAAAGGCTCTATACAAATGGTTAAATTTGCCGTAATCTGCAAACTGATATTCAAAATGGTCTCCACCCGTGCAGGATTGGTTTTCCATATTTTCCAGGGTTCTTCGTCAGCCAGATATTTATTTCCCAACCGCGCCAGATCCATGGCATTTTTCAACCCTTCGCGAAAACGAAAGTTATTAAGACTTTTTTCGATTTCACTTTTTATTGACGAAATGGACTGAATTGTCTCGCTGTCATATTGGGTGAGTTCACCACGTGCAGGCACTTTTCCGTCAAAATATTTGTTGGTGAGCACAAGCGCACGGTTCACAAAATTACCCAAAATTGCTACTAACTCGTTATTGTTTCGTGCCTGAAAATCTTTCCAGGTGAAATCGTTGTCCTTTGTTTCCGGGGCGTTTGCAGTGAGCACATATTTCAGCACATCCTGTTTGCCGGGAAATTCCTGAAGATACTCGTGCAGCCAGACTGCCCAGTTACGGGAAGTGGAAATTTTATCGTTTTCCAGATTGAGAAACTCATTGGCGGGCACATTGTCGGGTAAGTTATAGGTGCCTTCCGCTTTGAGCATACTGGGAAAAATGATGCAGTGAAAAACAATGTTGTCTTTCCCGATAAAGTGAATCAGGCGGGTTTCCGGGTCTTTCCAGTATTTTTCCCAATCGGGAGTCAATTCGCGGGTGGCAGAAATGTAACCAATCGGCGCATCAAACCACACATAAAGCACTTTGCCTTCAGCATCTTTGAGCGGAACGGGTACGCCCCAGTCAAGGTCGCGGGTAACTGCACGAGGCTGCAATCCGCTGTCAATCCACGATTTACACTGTCCGTAAACATTGGGTTTCCACTCCTTGTGTCCTTCCAGAATCCACTCACGCAACCACGGTTCATACTGATCCAACGGCAGATACCAGTGTCTGGTTTCTCTCAGCACCGGTTTATTCCCGCTAATCATCGAAGTGGGATTAATCAGTTCATTGGGACTGAGCGATGTGCCGCAGTTTTCACACTGATCGCCATAAGCCTTTTCATAGCCGCATTTGGGGCAGGTGCCGATAATGTAGCGATCGGCTAAAAACTGATGATTTTCCTCATCATAATACTGTTCCGAAACCTTTTCAATAAACTGCCCCTGCTCATACATTTTTTTGAAAAACTCAGAAGCTGTTTCGTGATGAATGGCGGCGCTGGTTCTGGAATATACGTCGAAGGAGATACCGAAATCTTCAAATGATTTCTTGTTGATTCCGTGAAACTTATCTACAATTTCCTGAGGAGTAACATTCTCATTTTTTGCCTTGAGCGTGATGGGAACGCCATGTTCGTCAGAACCGCCGATAAGCAGCACATCCTCTTTTTTTAACCTGAGATAGCGTGCATAAATATCTGCCGGCACATAAACTCCTGCAAGATGTCCGATGTGAAGCGGTCCGTTGGCGTATGGAAGCGCCGTGGTTATTAATGTGCGTTTAAATTCACCCATATTGAAAATTTCTCCTGAATTAAATGGTTTTTGTCATTAAAAACACAAAGATAGTGGAATTCAGCGAATAGCGATTTAACAAATACTCAATATTAAACATGATTTTTTATTGAAAAAAAGCGAACTTTTTCCTGTTTTGTATCTTTGTAGGGATATGAAAAATTTCTCACACATATTTTTTGACCTTGACGGCACACTCACCGATAACACCGTCGGTATTGAAAATGCGGTTCAGCACACCGTAGATAAACTCAAACTGAAAGGATACAACGGTACGCTTCCCGAAGGTTTTGTCGGAATGCCTCTTCAGGATGGATTTAAAAGCTTCTTTGCATTGAACGGATACAGCCCTCAGCTCGTTGTCGATAATTTCCGGGAATACTATTCCCGGCACGGAGTATTGCAGAATGACGCCTATCCAGGTATCTCCGCGATGCTGGAAAAACTGCATTCCGAAGGGAAAAAGCTCTATGTGGCAACCGCCAAACTTGAAAAATATGCCATAGAGATTTGTGAGCACTTTGGATTTGACAAATATCTGACCGACATAAAAGGAGCCGACTACAACGGAAAAAATGCGAACAAATCGACGATTATTGCAGACCTCCTCAAATCACAGCAACTTACCCCATCCAAAGATATTGCAATGGTTGGCGATACGATTTTTGATATTGAAGGCGGAAAAACAAACGGACTAACCACTGTTGCCGTTTCCTACGGTTTTGGCAAAAGAGAAACCCTCCGGAATGCACAGCCTGATTACTGGGCGGATGATGTGTGCGAATTGCAGTTTCTGTTAGGCTGCAAAAACTGAAGTTTTTTTCCACTATGCTCCGTTTGAGCCGAAAACGCATTTTATTC
>CAYNOQ010000103.1:0-8384 GCA_964398855.1 uncultured Mariniphaga sp.
ATTGTCGTATAATTGAATTTTTATACTCATTTTACAAAAGTACATTAATATTTATTTGAAACTCAAATAAATATAATAATGAGCATCTTCGGTAGCTTCTTCCCGGCTTCGGTATAAAACATTTTCTTCAAGGATATATTCATTTTCCTGTGCATCAGTTGCCCGTGCCTGAGCTTTGGAAGGAAGCTGAAACGTTAGAAGCAGCAGAAAAGTGAAAAGATATCTCACTGCTTGCTTTGAAAAGAATTGAAAGCCGGTCATCTTGAACTTTTTATTATTAAACCACTAAACTACAAAAATTGGTTGAAGAAATGTAGGGCTGCTTTCTGAAAATTGGTATTGGAAATTTAGCCGTTTGCCTTTATAAGAAAATTAAGCTATTTTTGTCAACTTTTATTGGTGATTGTTGTTTGGAAATCGGAAGAAGTGAACATGAAAAGAAAAATTATAGCCATATTCCTTTTGCACACGATGATGCTCATTGCGGCTCATCCTGTGGTGGCTATGCACTTTTGCGGCGGCAGGCTGCACTCTTTTAACTTCTTTCTTTCCGAAGAAAATCACTCTTGTTGTCAGGTGATTGAAGAGCCTGTTGTTGAAGAAAACCTGATTTGCTGTGAATCCGAAGAGCCTCTGGCTCTGCCCGAAGCAGATGTTTGCTTTCCCGTGGTGGAACAGGCTGAAGATTCCTGCTGTGAATTTCAAATCGTAGAACTCTCAACTGATGATTCTCCGGTTCAGGTTCAGAAAACAACTTTCAATCAGGTATGGCATTCATTTGAAAACCATTGGTTTACTCTGAATAGTCTGTTTGCTTTGAATGAACCGGAGCCTGATGCATCTGTACCCGAAAACAACTTTCCCCCCGGCGGACTATTTATGCAGGATGTGAGTCTGCTCACATATATCTGCGTCTATCGCTTATGATTTTATCGCTTTAAAAAACAGGTTTTGAAAAAACCTGAAGATACTTACAAACGGTTTGTCAACCGCTTGTTAATGTCAATTTTTTAATGTTATAAAGTCAAAAAAGTAGATTATGATTAATAAAATAATTCATTATTTCCTGAGAAACAGGTTGATAACGATATTGCTGTTATTGACAATCATTGTTTGGGGAATATCGACTGCGCCGTTTCAGTGGGGCGGAATTTTGCCACGCGATCCGGTGCCGGTGGATGCCATTCCCGATATTGGCGAAAACCAGCAAATTGTTGCAACAGAGTGGATGGGGCGTTCGCCAAAAGATATTCAGGAGCAGATTACCTATCCGCTCACCACTTCACTTCTGGGAATTCCCGGGGTGAGAACTATCCGGAGTTCTTCGATGTTTGGCATGTCGTTTATTTACGTCATTTTTGAAGATGATGTTGAATTTTACTGGAGCCGTTCACGAATTTTAGAGAAGCTGAACTCTCTGCCGGCAGGCACTTTGCCCGATGGCGTTCAGCCTGCCTTAGGTCCCGATGCCACTGCTTTGGGACAAATATTTTGGTACACCCTTGAAGGGCGAAATCCGGAAACCGGCGAACCCAACGGCGGCTGGAACCCGGAGGAGCTGCGAACCATTCAGGATTACCAGGTGTGCTATGCGCTTTCGTCGGCAGAGGGCGTTTCCGAAGTGGCTTCCGTTGGCGGTTTTGTCAAGGAGTACCAGGTTGAAGTTAACCCCGATGCCATGCGCGCTTTCAATGTTTCCATCATGGATATTATGACTGCCGTTCAGAAAAGCAATCTGGATATTGGCGCCGAAACAGTGGAAATTAACAAGGCGGAATACCTCGTACGTGGGCTGGGGTATATCAAAAATATTTCTGATCTGGAGGAGGCTGTAGTTACGCTTCGCAATGATGTTCCGGTTAAAATCAGGGATGTTGCTTTTGTAAATGTTGGACCGGCAACCCGGCGTGGCGGATTGGACAAGGAGGGCGCCGAAGCTGTCGGCGGTGTTGTGGTTGCCCGCTACGGCTCCAATCCGTTGCAGGTTATTGACAATGTAAAATCGAAAATCGCTGAAATTGAAGCCGGACTTCCACAAAAAAACCTTTCGGACGGAACGGTTTCAAAAGTTAAGGTGATACCCTTCTATGACCGCACCGGACTGATAAAAGAGACCATCGGCACATTGGAGTCAGCGCTCACATTGGAAATACTGATTTCCATTATTGTGGTTATTATTATTGTGCTGAACCTGCGGGCATCAGTGGTTATATCGAGTATCCTGCCTGTGGGGGTTTTGCTGACGTTCATCATCATGCGCTACCTGCGAATTGACGCCAATATTGTAGCGCTTTCGGGAATAGCCATCGCTATCGGACTGATGATAGATATCGGAGTGGTTTATGTGGAAAATATCATCCGGCACATGGAGATGCCTGAAAATAAGGAGAGCCAGAAAGGAAAACCACTTGTTTCGCTGATTTTCAGAAGTATGAGCGAGGTTTCGGGCGCTGTGCTGACGGCAATGCTCACCACAGTAATCAGTTTTTTGCCGGTCTTTATGATGGAAGCGCAGGAGGGAAAACTGTTTAAACCCTTAGCCTATACCAAGACCTTCGCCCTGATTTCAGCTTTCCTTTTGGGAATCACTGTTTTGCCAACTCTGGCATACTATTTTTTTTCCTGGAAAATTACATCCAAAATGGTTCGCCGAGCAACCTGGTATTTAATAATAGTTGCCGGAATTGCACTGTTTATCATCACCGGAACGGGCATTTATTTCGGTCTGACTCTTTTGGGTATCAACAATCTTCTTGAAAATCGCTGGAAAAACCGGAAAACAGCTAATTATATCAATATCGGCATCGCAGCGCTGATGATTATTTTTTTCCTGACTACACGCTGGCTGCCTGTCGGCACACAGGCAGGTTTGTCGGTCAACTTTCTGTTTGTTTTGTTAGTCATCGCTTTTATTCTTGCCGTGCTGTGGCTGATGGTGATCTATTATGAGCAGATTTTGCGCTGGTGTCTGAATAATAAATGGACATTTATGTCAGTTCCGGTCCTCACCATTTTGTTTGGACTGGTTATCTGGTTGGGATTCGGCAAAACCTTTGGTTTTGTTGCCGGCAGCTTTGAAACTGTGGGATGGAAATCATTCCGGCAGACCGCTTTCTGGCAGGCAGCCGACCAGAAGTTTCCGGGAATAGGACAGGAGTTCATGCCCAGTTTGGATGAAGGTTCTTTTCTGTTGATGCCTACAACCATGCCGCATACCGGAATTGAAGAGAACCTGCGGATTATTGAAATGCTTGATAAGCGGATTACGAATATTCCCGAAGTGGAAACGACTGTTGGCAAGTGGGGGCGTGTCAATTCTGCGCTTGATCCTGCACCAACGCAAATGTTTGAAAATGTAATCAATTACCGTCCCGAATATATTCTGGACGAGGATGGGCAGCGCGCACGGTTTAAAGTGAACCGGAAAGGCGAATTCATTTTAACCGATGGTTCGTTTTATAATCCCAAAGAGCAGTTTCGGATGATTCCGGCTGACAGTCTGATTCCCTACAAACGCGGAAATTATTTCCGCCAGTGGCGTCCTGAAATAAAAAACAGCAACGACATCTGGCAGGAGATTGTGAATGTTTCTCATTTGCCGGGAATGACTTCTGCGCCTAAACTTCAGCCTATTGAAGCGCGCTTGGTCATGCTTTCCACCGGAATGCGCGCGCCGATGGGTGTAAAAGTTTCCGGACCTGACCTGGAATCGATTGAGGAAGGCGGCAAAATCATTGAAGCTGCATTGAAAGATGTTCCTTCCGTCCTGCCATCCACCGTATTTTACGACAGGGCAGTGGGAGCGCCTTATATCGAAATAAAGCTCAATCGCCAAAACATGGCGCGCTATGGAATAACCGTTGCCGATTTGCAGGAAATTATCAGTTCGGCAGTGGGCGGAATGCCACTAACTACCACTGTTGAAGGGCGTGAACGCTATGCGGTGCGGCTGCGCTATCCGCGCGAATTGAGGGAGAATCCTGATGAACTCTCCAGATTGTTGATTTCCACTGCATCCGGTGTGCAGATTCCATTGACGGAAGTGGTAGATATCGGATTCACCAAAGGAGCGCAAATGATTCAAAGTGAAAACACATTTCTGGTAGGTTATGTGATTTTCGATAAGAATGAAGGAAAAGCGGAAGTGGATGTGGTGAAAGAGGCGGATAAAATTCTGAAAGAGAAAATCAACTCCGGTGAAATTGTACTTCCTGCCGGCGTTTCCTACACTTTTGCAGGAAACTATGAACAGCAGGCACATGCAGCCAAACGGCTGCTGATAGTTATTCCGGTCAGCTTGCTTCTGATTTTGCTGATTCTTTATTTCCAGTTTAAAACCGTAACTGCTTCGCTGATTCACTTTTCAGGAGTGTTTGTGGCTTTTGCCGGTGGATTTATTTTTCTGTGGCTTTACGGTGAATCATGGTTTTTGAACTTTTCGGTTGCAGGTGCAAACCTGCGCGATATTTTTCAGATGCACCCGGTTAATCTCAGTATTGCGGTCTGGGTCGGATTTATTGCACTTTTTGGTATCGCAACCGACGACGGCGTGCTGATGGGAACCTACATCCATAGTACCTTCATTGACCGCGACCCCAAAACCGTTGAAGAAATCAGGGAAGCGGTGGTGTATGCCGGACTGAAACGGGTGCGCCCGGCGGTGATGACAACAGCCACAACGCTGATAGCGCTGCTGCCGGTTCTCACGTCAACCGGAAAAGGGGCAGATATTATGATTCCTATGGCAATCCCCACATTCGGAGGCATGTTTATCCAGTCGATGACCATGTTTGTTGTGCCGGTAATGCAATATATCTGGCGGGTGAATGCTATTCGCAGACACGGAAAGGTTAATGAATAAAAATGAGAAAAATGAAAAAATATATTAAATATTTTGTTTTTATGCTGCTGGCTTTTTCTTCGGGAAACAGACTTTTTGCGCAATCCGATTCGCTTGCGCACTATTTGCGGCTTGCAGCAAAAAATAACCCGGGATTGAAAGCCGACTATCTGGCTTATCAGGCTGCTTTGCAAAGGATTCCGCAGGCAGGCGCTATTCCCGACCCGCAAATGGAAATGGGATTTTTTCTGAAACCCATGGATATTATTGACGGAAAGCAGGTGGCAGATTTTACGCTGATGCAGATGTTTCCCTGGTTTGAAACGCGAAAAGCGGCGCAAACCGAAGCCGGATATATGGCAAACGTCGCTTTTGAGAATTTCCGCATGTCGCGGGATAATCTTTTTTTGAGTATTTATAACCAGTGGTTTGTGCTTAACAGTTTGAATCAGAAGGAGAAAAATATTCTGGAGCACCGGGAATATCTGCAGCAACTTGAGGAACTGTCGCTTCGGAGATATGCTTCGGCAGGCTCGGCATCGGGAGAAATGTCTGAAGTTTTGCGTATCCGGTTAGAAGCAGCAGAGCTTGAAAATAGTTTGAAAAGCGTACAATCGGAAATCAATGCGGAAAAAGCAAAATTCAATGCACTGCTCAACCGACCTTCAAAAAGTGAGGTTTCGCTTCCCTATTCCTTTGAGAAAATTCTGTTTAATTCTGATATTTCTTCGGCAAATGCAGAGATTTTACAGGAAAATCCGGAATTAGGAATGATTCAGGAGGAGTCTTTGAGCTATCAGGCAAAAGCCGAAACAGACAGGAAAATGAGCATGCCGATGTTGGGTGTCGGACTGCAATATTCACTGATTAAAAAACGTGCAGGCGATATAATTCCCGTAACTCAGATGAATGGGATGGATATGCTGATGCCCATGGTCTCCGTGTCTATTCCGATTTACCGGAATAAATACAAGGCGCAGCAGAAGGAGAGTGAACTTTTGCAGCAGGCAGCTGGGGAGAAATTTGCAGATACGCAGAATGCATTGCAGGCAGAATTGGCAGAAATCAACCACGGAATGGAGGATGCTTTGCGAAAAATTGATTTGACGGAAAAGCAGACTGAGCTTGCACTGACTGCATATAACCTGCTTCTGCGGGAGTTTTCAACCGGAAAAAGCAGTCTGACCGATCTGATTCAGGTGCAAAGACAACTGCTTGATTACCGGCTTAAAAAGTCAGATGCGGTAGCCGGTTACAATAAGCTTGTGGCTTCTGCACAGCGGATTTTATCTTTCAACATAAACGAACAATAAAAAACAACGTCATGAATAATAAAATAATGAAAATCAAGGATAGCAGGTTTTTGAAAAACAGCTATTTGAAATATGGAATTGTATTGATTACCGGTCTTTTGTTAGGCTGGCTCATATTTGGCGGCTCAACCGGTAACAGCGCTTCGGAAGAACATGATCATGCGCATGCTCACGAGGCAGAGGAGCAGGTCTGGACCTGCTCTATGCACCCGCAAATCCGCATGGACAAGCCCGGGAAATGCCCTTTGTGTGCCATGGATTTAATCCCGGTGGCAAGTTCGTCAGGCGGTGATGATTTTGTTCATCCGGATGCTATTCAGATGTCGAAAGAGGCTATCGCACTTGCCAATGTGCAGACTGTTGTGGTGAGCCGTCAAAATCCCGTGAAGGATATCCGGCTCTACGGAACTATTCAGATTGACGAGCGCCTGTCGCAATCGCAAACTTCGCATGTGAGCGGGCGCATTGAAAAACTACTGATCAATTTCACCGGCGAAAGCGTAAAACAGGGGCAAACCCTTGCAGTGGTCTATTCGCCCGACCTGATGAATGCACAGCAGGAGCTGTTAGAAGCGCTGAAAATGCAGTCTGTTCAGCCGGCATTGGCTGATGCGGCAAGAGAAAAACTGCGTTTCTGGAAGCTGACCGACGAGCAGATTGAAGAGATTGAAAAATCGGGTAATGCCAATCCGCTGATTGAAATCAAAGCCAATACAAACGGAGTGGTGATGAGTAAGAATGTGAATCAGGGGGATTATATTAATCCCGGCAGTGTATTGCTGAATGTGGCAAACCTGTCGGAAGTGTGGGCGCTGTTTGAAGCGTATGAAACCGATTTGCCATTTCTAAAAGTGGGTGATAAACTGGATTTTACGCTGCAATCCATTCCCGGAAAAACCTTTTCCGGAAAAATCTCTTTTATTGACCCGCTGTTAGATGCCAATACGCGCACGGCAAAAGTTAGGGTGGTAGCTTCCAATTCAGGAATGCAGCTCAAGCCCGGAATGTACGCTTCGGCAGAGATTTCAGCTCCGCTGAAAAGCAGTTCCGAAGAGATTGTAATTCCCAAATCTGCGGTTTTGTGGACAGGCAAGCGCTCCATTGTCTATGTCAAACAGCCGGATGTGGAAACACCCGCTTATCTGTTGCGCGAAGTTGAGCTTGGTTCTTCACTTGGAGGTGATTATGTGGTCAATTCCGGCATTGAAGAAGGGGAAGAAATTGTTGTGAATGGCGCATTTACCATTGACGCAACGGCGCAGTTGGAAGGTAAGCGCAGCATGATGAATACGGAATCCGGGCATGAATATCACGGGCATCACGATCATAGTCATCACGGCCACGGAGAGATGAGTTCACAGGGTACCCATGCCCATTTGCAGGTGGACGGGCTGTGCGATATGTGCAAGCAACGGATTGAAGATGCTGCCAAAACGGTGAAAGGTGTTTTTTCGGCAGTTTGGGATAAAAGCGCAAAAGAGCTGCATTTCGATTATGACGAAAAAGAAACATCTGTGCAGAAAATCAGTCTGGCAATTGCTGCTGTGGGGCACGATACCGAACTGCACAAAGCCGATGATGATGTATATGAAGAGCTGCACGGCTGCTGTAAATATCGTGATTGAGCTTTTATTTATTATAGTTTTATTCGCAGATGAAGTGAATAAGAATTGACATTAACTTTTTAAAGTTTAAGAATCCGGCAAAGCCTCATTGAGTGTTTTGCCGGATTTTTGTATTTTTTTGCGTTTTAAGCCTGAAAAACATTTTATCCGTTAGGATACTTTATTAATTTCAACAGGCACAATATGCACTTAGACAAAAGATTAATATATTTGTGAAAACAGTTTTAAAAATGGTAACTAAAGAATATGTACTGAATGTTTTGAAGTCCGGTAAATCAGAAATTTTAAAATATGGAGTTAGCTCTGTCGGTCTATTTGGTTCTTATTCAAGAGGCGAGCAAACTGAAAACAGTGATATTGATATTCTGATTGATTTTGACCCGGATAAAGAAAACTTTGACAACTATATGGCGGTTTATGACACTATTGAGAGAATGTTTGAGAATCAGCAGGTTGAAATTGTAACAAAGAATGGACTGAGTTTACATATTGGTCCAAAAATTTTAAAAGAAGTAGAGTATGTCTGACAAGCCTGTTTTACTTTACACCAATAAAAAAACCGCTGCAAAATTGCAGCGGTTTTTTTTATTGGGTGACCCAGCTGGG
>CAYNOQ010000104.1:0-8250 GCA_964398855.1 uncultured Mariniphaga sp.
TTCATTATATTTAAAGCTTTCTCCAAACCACAAACGATCAACATAAGGGAAAAAACCTGTGTATTGATTTGCAGGACCTATTGAATAGGCAGTATTAGAATGCAAATCAATTAAAGCACCCGATCTGTATTCTTTTAAAATTTTTCGAATCCGTTTCATTACTGTACGGTCAAATGAGACATCATCCATATAAATTCCATCTATTTTATAATTTTCCAACATCCATCTCAATCCTTCCAAATAGTAATTAATCCATCGGGAAAATCCATTCAGTACCAATGCTGCATCTGCCATTTGATTTGGTAATTGAGTGTACCATGCAGGTTTATAATCGTCAATCAGATGTTCGCAATGCCAGGGAGTACCATATCCAACACCAGGAACAAATATCTCATGTTTAAGACTTTTCAGGGCAAAAATTTCCTCAGTATAATTTGTCAATTCTCTTATAGTATAATAAAGCTTAACTTTCCTATTATGTTTATGCTGTTCTTCTATGTAACTTTTCAAAGAGTCCCTGACTGTAAATGGGTAATTAATTACAGGATTTAATCTTCTGGAATGGTGAATGTTAATAATATTTGCCCCTTCTTCTGCTGCCGCAGCAAAACCTTTCTCATCAGAATGGTAATATTTTTGTGAAAATTGTTTTTCTGTATCCAAGGGTTTTACGGGAGTAATTAACAAAGCAAATTCAAAATCTAACGGTAACGCCGAAATGGTTTTGGGTCCTGTTGAAATCTCAACAGAAATATTACCTTTTTGCTCATCCAATTTCAGTTGCCCTTGCCCGTGGTTTGCCCACGCTTCAGGTGGTGACGGTTTATAATCATTTAATAGTGGTCCATGATATTCACCTCCTCTCAGTTCAACATGTAATCCTGACTTATCACCACCAATCCAAAAACTGTCGTAAGGGCCATCCCATTTCCAGATGTGATTAGATGGTCGTACCCCCCCTTTGTATCCTGCACCCATAAAATATTCTGCCGATTCAGGATTGAGGTGATTAACCAGCTTAATATTTTGAATAGTAATATTTCTTTCTGAAGATAATTTGACGTTGTAATGTATGTACCCATCATACTCCATAAACGCATGACAATCAAGCATAATTCCCTCTTTCGATATGCAGGTTGAATTCCATGTCACTAAACCATCATCGTCTTTATGAATAGTCATTTTATCTGTTTTAAATAAAATTGGGCCTGAAGCAGATTCAACCAAAAATTCTATAGGGCTTGATAAAATTTCATGTTCATTAATTTTTATTGATTCAATGTTACCATTCTGACTGACAGTTACATATTTATCTGTTGCCGATATAAGATTTCCTTGTAACACCATAGGTTTATATGGCTCAACCGGTAAACTGTCGATGCCAATTGTAGAATTCAGCCATCGTAAACGGCTATGTCGCCAAAGTTCACTATCTCCTTTATCAGCAAGAATATTTTTATCAACATTTATGTTGATATCAACTGTTTTTGGAGATGAATTTTTTGCGGAAATGAGTATTTTACCTTTATATTTTCCTGGTTTAGTATTTTGAGGTATCTGAATACCAAACCAAAGTGCTTGTATATCTCCTTTAGGAACGTTTATTTTAAAGTTTGTTTTATTTCCATCCCAATTAGTCCCTTCAATATTGAAACAGGTAATATCCTTTTTGTCAATTTTACTTTTCCCGGTTTCGTGTATAAAATCGGTGATTGAAACGGATATCTCTTGAAGTTCTTTTTTAAAAGCCCATAAACCAATTTGCCATGTATAATATTCATTTAATGAAGCATTCCCGGTAAAGATATCAGAAGGCTTTTGATTAATCCATCTAACAGGAATAGAATTGAGTTTTATCGGGAAGGCACGATCCTCCGGGAATAAAAGAAAATCATCATTATTGCCGGCAATTAAATTATCTTTTTCCTTTTGGGTAGCAATTAACCCCATGGGAGTGAAAAAATCAAATTTTGTTCTGCTTTCAAAATTCAGTACTGAAGCAATGGGAATTTTAGTCTGATTATCTTTAATCACTTTTTCCCACTCCTCATTAGTTTCATATTCTGGCGGAATATAGTCATTCCATGGTTCCCCATATCGGGCATCATCCCAGCCGGTTCTATATTTATATGGAAGATAATATATATAATACTTTCCGGGTATTACTTCTGGTCTGAATGCAATAGTTGTTAATTCAGATGAAAAACTTAAAATTGCTATGTCTTTAATCTCATTACCGGTATGTTCATCAACCACAATTATTTTTTTTGTTTCAGGACGAAGGTCAGGTCTTCTCCATGGAAGATTCACAAGAACTGCATCGTATTCTTTTTTTTCTACAAATACAGTAGCACGATGATTCCCCCGATTATTAACGTCCCAGATACTGTCAGATACTACAAACGGAATTCCGTCAGGAGCAAAACTTTGAAATTTACTTTCAGCATTATTTATGTTTTTTGAAGAGCATCCTAAAACACATAAAATTAAAATACAGATGAAAAGTTTTATTTGTTTCATTTTCAAATTCTTTGAATAATTATCTATCCTTATAAAGTCATTTCCAGGTCTTTCCCAGTAATTTTCTTGGGAAAAGTACATATTAAATTCTTTGTAAGAGGAAAGGCTACACATTTTCGGGATATCATTAATTTCCTTTTCAGTTATAATTTATATTTATTTTAACAGGCCCGAGCAGACCAGATATTGGATTTCCTTTGTATGCACTTGGAATTGTTTGATAATGATTTGACAATGTGTTATAAACAATCACTTTAACGTCATTTTCCCCAGATATTACGTATGGACTAATATCAATAGTAAAGGGAGAATTAATTAATACACCAACAGATTTTGAATTTATAAATAATTCACATGTTGCAATGACTTCACCGAGGTCAATTTCCATTTTACCCTGAACTTGAGACATGGAAAAATTAACTTTTTGATTGTACTGAACTCCTCCTGAATAGTGTTTTAATATTCCTTTTTTTGACCAGTCTCCAACAGTAATTTTTCCTTTTCCGGTAAAAATTTTTATTGACTCAGGAAAAGCATTTCCACCATAAAAGCCCGGAAAATGCTCAATGCGAAATTCTATCCATACTGATGCCTCATAAGTTTTATCAAGTTCTAAGTTATATTTATAAAATCCCTTATTGATTTTACTTTTTTGAAGAACAACCTGCTTCCCATCGACCCAACATTTAACATCACCATAAGCCTTAAAATGCATTCCTCGAAAACCAGGAGAAGATAAAAAACGGTAGTTACCAACCATTAAGTTATTATCATAATAATCAAAATGAATTAATCCAGGATAATTATACCATTTCATTGCCAGTTCTTGTAACGAAGTTTCTGTTTGAAAATCTTTCTTATTACTTACAAAAACGACCGCTGAGCGAGGACGGTCATCAATTCTGTGAATGATATATTTTGGCTCTTTCCCTCTTCCTTGTATATCCTTATATGCAAAAAACAAACGATGGGTACCTTTTTTAAGTTTGATTACATCCTTATCAATAAGTTTACCATCTAAAAATATAATCTGGGGCTTTTCTCCTTCAATAAATATCTTGGCTTTAGTGTCTTCCTCAACAACGAGAGTAGTTCGGAACGCAAAATGACCATTATCATCCAAAATAATATAACCATTATCCACTTTCTCTTTAAGTCCATGCCAACCTTGCGATCCGGGTTCATCGAGTACGCCCCAGCGCCAAGAAAAACAGTAAGGTTCCCAGACAAACTCTTTACTTTCCAGCTTTACTATCTCGTTATCAAATAGCGAGATTTTAGCCGCATTAACAAAGTCATCAAAATTGGTCTCTGAATCTGCAAATACTTTCTGCATTTGGGGTCCAAAGGAGTAGCGAACTGTCGACCATTCATTTTCATTTCTTATACTCTTCAAAGATTCAATATCGCCCTTTTTAAATGATTTATATTGTAGTTCTCTAACTTCAACACCAATTGTATCGTAACTAACAGGAAGTCGAAAATCTCCCCAACGATTGTCCATTGTAGGAAAAAATCTACAATCCCAAATGCTGTCCAGATTTATTGTTTCGAAAAGTTGTGTTTCAACTTGAGGCAATACCTCTGTTTCCAAATCTGGCTGCCCGGGTGAAAAAACAATGATACTTGATCTGGGAGGTGAAATAGGTATGCAAACAAAGCTGCCATCTTCAGTCACCTTACTTACAGGTAGTTCAGTTATCTCCCCATTTCTTGCATTCCAAAGCTCTGCTTTACCTTTTGAGCGAAAAAAACATTCTTCACCTAATGGGGCATTCATAACCATATAAATATCTTTGCAGCCAACGCGGCGATGCATCACTTTTCCTTTTCCAGATGGAGATATGAAATCCGGAACTATTTCTCCTGATAAAGCAGTTACTAATTCTGATGTATCATTAAAATACCATCCCAGCCCACCTTTGTCATTTCTTTGTGGTGATACTATACATCCGTCCCGTGCTTCTTCAGCTGTTACACCAAATAACTCCTTTACAATTTTATTTAATTCAGGATCATCAGAACCAAAACGATCGCTGGCAAATGGTAGTTCACCAGCTGCAAGTACAATTCCACCCGATTGAAAATGCTTAAGAGCTTGTGAAAGAGTTGAGAAACGAACATATGGTAGATCTGCAAGAACTAAAACTTTATATTTTGACTCAGCTATGTTTAAATATTCATTATCAACTTCGGTACGTGCAAGTGACTGATAATCTATAAAAATAAAATCGATACCTGAATTAAATAATTTCTCTCCTACTTCGAAAGCAATCTTAGGTGTTTTCTTATTGTCTACTTGCATTGGGGATACAGGATAAACTATTGCAACATCGGCCTCATGAACGCCCTGACTACACAGATAACTTAATCGTTCAGTATACTTAACCAAATGTTTAAAATGAGCCCAATAGGGCATACGAAAATGAAAACAGGGAGGCGCCCACTCCCACCAGCCACCATGAAGTGTGTAGTATAAACCATGAAGATTTAAAAAATTGCCACCAAATTGAAAGTGCTTGTCAATTTGCTCTATCAATTCATCAGGTCGCGCATCCCAGCCTATGGAATGAAACGCTTCAAGCCAAACGCGAGGCCTTTGGTAAAGGTGGGCAATAGAAGCTGAAGTTTTAGTTTGAATAAAACTTTCGCCACGCCCTGGTGCATCATTTCCTGGTGCAGTGAACCAACGGGTTATTCTGAAGTAGTCTCCATAGGCCAATGGATTCAGTCCACGCCCCCAATTATCTGCACCATAAATTAATCCGCGTTGCCAATGCCAATCGAAAATTGGTTTATAAAATCTTTCTTCGGCTAAGCTAACAAAAACATCAAAATAATCTAAACGTACTTTTGAAGTTATTGCTCCACAGTTTGCAACTAAAGCAGGAAGATAAGGGATAATATCATAACCCTTACGCATTAAAAACTGTTCAGGAAAATCTTCTGACCAGGTACCAATTCCTACTTCACTTGCAGGAGGCCCTAATTCATCCTGAAAAAAATAATTTAATCCCTTAAATTCAGTGCTGTCTAATCGACTCTCAAATTGCTTAAAATACTTGTTTATATGTTCTTTGCCATGATCGGGATGAAGCATATATGCTTCATCGTTAGAAGTGGTTGATTTATAAATATGCCATTTAGTTCCTTCAGGAGCAATCCAGTTTATAACGTTGTTTTCTTTTAAAGCCAATAAATCAATTGCATCAGCAATAATAATACTTTCACTACCAGCTACTCTATAAGCCATAAAAGATTGAATCTTTTCATTTTTAATAGTAGCTTTGAATAATTCATCACCATTAACTTCTGCTATTTTATGAATATTTATTCGTCCTTGGTAATTTCTAAATTCAGGCAAGTTACGAATCTCATCGTGCCAATAGCCACTTAAATTAAAAGTATAATCCTTTAATCCCAAGCCCATTTCTCTTTTACCACATTCCTCGGAGAACCATTTCCAAATCTCCCACCATTCATCAGAAAAAATCGGTGGATCTCCTGGGTCAGTCCTTCCATACTGACCTTTTAAAACTCCATTTAATTCTTTGTCAACTGAACTGTGGCTATGATTATACGCTACGGTAAACCCCTGTATCCCTGCACTATGAAGCTTGTTGAGTTCCCACTCTAATCGTTTTGGGGTGAGTTTATCGCCAGTCCACCAAAAAAAAGGGACCTGCCCGTATCCTTTGGGAGGATTACGAAAACCTTCTGAAATATCCACCTTCAATGAGCGACTCGGATAACCCAAAGCTCCCGGCAATGATTCTGGAAGTGCATTCAAAGTAGCATCCCAGCCATTAGATATTTTTTTTTGATTTGTCTGAGAATTCAATTCTTTAGGTGAAAAAGCAAAGATAATTAATATAATACCCGTTAATGTGATATATTGAAGCCAAGAATTTATCATTTTACTATCATATTTAAAAATAATATTTTTCAGTAACACTTTTCCTTTATGTGTGTAAATAATAATTTGATGGTTTGACTTTATAATTAAGCTCTTTCTGAAGGATAGTCAAAAAGTAGTTATAAATCAAACTATAATTTCTAATTAGATGTGTTCATTTTTTTGAAATTTTTCTTAATGTCAAATAGATGATTTTCATAAATGCGTTATATATAGAAAATTAGGATTAAGCACATTGTGCGATTGCTATTTTTTAATTAAACATTTTAATTTTTAAAAAATTTGATTAATAAAATTCTTTATACTTAAATTATCATAACTCACCAGTAATTTCAGGAGCGTTATACACTTCAATATTTGAGATTACGGGTGAAGCTTTGGAGTCTTCGATATTTATACGAAGTTTTGTTGTTTCTACAACGGGGAAGCGTAAAATCCGTTTCCTGCCAATGGTGGTTTCATTGGCGATTGCTTTCCAATCCTCCCCGACAAACGCTTCGATACTGAATTTTTTCACCCGCTGCCCGAGACGAATATCTTCCTGAATCAGAAACCGGTTTATTTTTTCAGGCTTGTCAAAAGAAATTTCCAGAAAGGCAATGATAACATTGTCATCTGTTGCCCAGTAAGTATCGGGGTTTCCGTCAGTAACATTGGTGGGACTATACTTTTTGGAGTTTCCTCTGATATTTGAAGCGGTTACTTTTTTTTCCCGGGCAAGATTGTGAGAAAAATCGGCTTTGATTGTTTCAGCCAGTTTCATCACCTGTTTTACATCATTTTCATGAATTACACCGCGGGTGTCCACCGGAAAATTAAGTAGCAAAGATGCATTTCTGCCGATGGAATTGTAATATATATCGGTGAGATGAGAGACGGTTTTTACCTTATTGTCTTCGGAAGGGTGGTAAAACCAACCCGGGCGAATGGAAACATCCACTTCGGCAGGTATCCAATGGGTACCGTCACTATGAATTGTTGCCCAATTAGTTTTTTCTGCCCAGCCTTCTTCATTGCCTACCCAGCGAATATCGGGACCGCCAAATATGCAGGCCTCAGGCTGAAGTTCTCTGACAATTGCATAGGTGTTTTCCCAATCATAATAGATTTTAGGGTTAATATGCCGTTCTTCGTCGGCGCCGCCGTACCAGCCACTTACGCCGTTTGCTCCATCGAACCAGACTTCAAACACTTCACCGTAGCCGGTGAGCAGTTCGTGCAGCTGATTGCGGAAATAATCCAGATATTCGGGTTTCCCGTAATCAGAATGGTTCCTGTCCCAGGGTGAGATATATACGCCAAGTTTTAACCCGTATTCCCGGCAGGCATCAGCCAATTCTTTCACCACATCACCTTTGCCGTCTTTCCATGGAGAGTTTTTTACAGAATGTTCAGTATAGGCAGAGGGCCACAGGCAGAAGCCGTCATGGTGTTTGGCAGTTAATATAATCCCTTTCATTCCTGCATCTTTGCAGACTTTTGCCCATTGGCTGCAATCCAGTTCCGTAGGATTAAAAAGCGCGGGACTTTCATTGCCGTAACCCCATCCCATATCTGTAAACGTGTTCATATTGAAATGAACGAAAGCGTAAAACTCCAGTTCATGCCATACCAGCTGGCGTTCTGACGGCAATGGATAAACCGGTTCGGGCGGAGGTGTTTTCGTGCAGGAGAATAGTATTATGACGAGCAAAAGAAGATTTTCTTTCATATTTTAAAAAAATTACTCTTTAACTATATTTGTAACAGACTCAAATTCTATTCTTCAAAAACCTGCTTCATCGGACGACCTACCCACACCTGGGGTTGCTCTA
>CAYNOQ010000105.1:0-8238 GCA_964398855.1 uncultured Mariniphaga sp.
CTCCGATCCCAACTCCGGCAATATTTAATTTATCGCTGGGGGGTTTATGCCCTAAGCCGGCAATCACATTGCTGGGAACAACTGTCAGTCCCACGGCCGCCGCCGCCGTGGTGCCGATAAAATCTCTTCTTTTGATTTTTTTGAACTCTTTCATATTGGTAATAAATTTTGAAATTAATTCACGAACTACTTCTGCCTGTTCTGTATAACAAATTCTTATCCTCAAAGAGGGGATAATTCATTAAAAAAGCAAAACTACTTTTGCAAATTTAATTACTTGAAAACTAATTGACAAGATAGCCAACTCCCAATTCTGAAAGTATTTTACCCAAGTTGTATGCTATCTTAACAATTCGCATTTAAGCAATTTTTATTTAAACGGATCAGGTATTACAACCAAATCTGCTATTTCTTTTCCTTCATACTCAAAACGTGCCAGCGTATAAACCGTTCCGTCTTTTCCTACAGCTATTGAATTCACATAGGTTGGTCGGCTGCCGTCCTCATAGAAAACAGGTCCGTGGTCTGTGTATGTTCTCGTTGGTATGTGGTATGTAATCAAATGCAGATTTTCAAGTCCGCGTGCGGCGCCCATCGCAATTTCATCGATACCTTTTACTCTTTTTCCGTCAATATATATTGGTCCCCCGGTAAGATAATATATTGTTTCCTGATCCGGACCAAGGTCAAATCCCAGGTATCCGTAACTAAACTGATCAAACATCCCGCTCTTTTGGGAAGGCTCCGAAGTAATCCGGTCAACAATTTCAATTTCAGGTTTTTTCGGATCAAAGCGAAACAGATACCCTGAATTGCCGTGTACACCATAGATGACATTTTCAGCAGGATACCACACCACCCGCCTCCAGTTATATTGCATGCTGCCAGGACGTGTAGGGTCATATTTTCCGAAATAATCGAGCCTTAGGTCAATGTCTGCCAGCTTCCTGACAGTATCAAGCCCCGGTTGAAAAAAGAAAATATCTCCTTCGGAAGTTGAAAAATAAACAATACCATCGCGCGGGTCAACAATCATGGAACGACACAAAACCCGGTAATCATCACCCGGAGTACCTGCCTCGCCGTTAGCTGAAATTTTTCCAAGATTGCGCAATTTGTTGTTTGCAACATCATAATGAAGAAAATATCCAAAAGGCCATGTAATTGCGTAAATATGCTCCCGTTCGGTATCCATAGTCATTGTTACAATTGCCTCACCATCAGGTACTCTTGCTAAATCTTTAAATTCGCCGGTGGAAAGGTCATAGGATAAAATATGTCCTCCAGGATAGAGAGAATATCCTTCGGGCGGATTCTGAACCATTAGCTCCATTCCATTAATCCATTCATAGAAACCAGCATGTGTGGAAACATACAGTTTCCCATTACTTTCGTAAAAAATGGAATGTGACTTTCCCTGTGGAATGGCTTTGGTCCCTGCTTCGCCGCAAATTTCTGTAATATCTCCCAAATGTTTAACTTTCTCAGTCTCAGGTTCGTAGATGAAATACTGTCCGCCGGTATCTATTGACTGGGAGGAAAGGCAGTAATAAATTTTTCCGTCACTTGCTGCGGTAATGGTATTGTAGGTATCGTGTGCCAAAGGAAAACCAGAATAGTAATGCCTGGCAATGAGAGATTTATTTTCTTTGAGATTTGTCTTTGAAGTTTCTCTTTTTCCGCAACTAACATATCCTGAGACAATAACTGCCAGGAGAAGAGCAAATAAACTTGGTTTTTTCATGTGTTTAAAATTAATTTTAATTTTTTAAGAGGTTGATTCTTAGTAGTCTGTAAAATTTAATTTATGGATTACTATTCATTTTTCGCTCAAGACTTATTACTTCATCAATTATTTTTTGTTCGATTCCGGCTTTCCATGTTGATGGATGCCCGAACACAACATGAGCTGTTTCGCCTTCATAACCACCTTCTGCAAGCACTTTTTCACCGGGAATATAAGTCATCACATCATTGGAATATCCCATTACAAAAATGTCATTACCCAGTGCTTTTTTAAGAGCTATAGCATAGCTAACCAGTAGTTCGCCTCCAAGACTAACTATGGTTTGTTCGCCAATCTGCCAGAGCTGAACCGGATAGGGATAATTCTTTTCAAATGGAATTCCGCGCTCGATCTGTTTCAGCATATCTTCAGCCCATCTTTTCTGATATCCGGAGTTTTCATCTCTGAATCTGATAAGTTGCTTTTTTGAAAGGGGATTATTAAACTCCAGATTAATTTCGCTGTAAATGGTTTTTAAACCTGTAGAAAGCGGGCGCATCTTTTCTTCAAGAACACGAGCTACTGCTGCTGCCAGTTCTTTCCCATATTGTCTGGCAAGCGGAACTGAACGGCGGGGAAGCGGATTTTGATCAGCACCTGCTCCCTGAAAAAACATGGCTAAAGCTCCTTTATAATCTTTTTCCAACTGCAGCTGAGCAAATCCCGGATAATCACCAGACCACAAATAACCATCTAAAACAGTTGGATGACAAGCATAGCCAAAAACGATTGCTTTGGTTTTTCCACTTTTTTTGTTTTCAATTTTTAAAACCGGAACGGCGTAATCATTCGGACCATTTAAGTCATTTATTTTGCCGATTTTGGATTCAGGATTGTTTCTCCGGTTCACCTGAAACCGGACTACACCGTTTCCTGCATAAAGATTAACCGGCTTTAATGACTTTATAGCCTTTTCTGCCAGGGTTATCAATTGCTCTTCCAGCCATTCCGAATAGCGGTGAATTTTCTCTTTTTCCTGGTCATCTAACGGATATATGTTGGTCAGAATATTTGTTAAAACAGGTCCGGAATGAGTGTGCGAACTGTTTAGAATAATCTGGGAACGTGATAAACCCCATAAGTCATTTAACTTATTGCGAATACGGTCTGAAAATTCTTTTGAAACACCAACCAGATCTGTTGTAATTAATAGTGCATTGTTCCCGTCTGTGTCTTCAAGAAATAGCGCTTTAGCCCACAAGTCGTGCAATTTTCCTTCGGAAGGACGGGTTCTTGCGGCATAGCCGGCAAGCCAGAGGTTTTCTGCAGGGGTAATTTTAACTTTGGCAGTACCGGCTTTCCAGCCGGTATCAGAAAGGGCTCCGTTGATTTTTGAAGCCGATGTAAAAAGATATAGAAAGAAGAGAACTGCAATGAATGATTTAGCTTTCATGAGAATTAAAATTTCTTTTTTATATCCTCTGCATTTTTCTGAACTTTCTCTATTGACAAAGCAATGTTCTCCATATCTTTTTTTGAGCCCAACAAAATATTTTGCGGTATCCAGACAGCTTGTTCGTTACACAATTTTTCATTTAAAGGACAACTGTTTTCCTGAGCATATTTGTTGTAATCAAGTCGCTCCTTTGGATAAAATTTCTGAAAATATTTGCTGCTGAATGCATTTTTCAGATAGGGCATCTTATTCAGCTCCGAATATCCGCCGGAACAGGGAACTCCTTCAGCTCCCAGTGCTTTAAGAAACTCTCTCCTTGGTAATTCCTTAAATGCACTTTTCTTATAGCGGAAAGGATAGAGATGAAAGGCAGCGCGGGTCACATTATCATATAGTCTGTATGGTTGTATTCCGGGAATATCTTTTATCAGTCCGCTCAAATATTCCGCATTGGTGTTGCGAATTTCGGTTTGCTCCTGCAGGCGCTCAAATTGTGCCAATCCGATAGCTGCCTGATATTCAGTGAAACGTAGTTTTGTACCAACCATTATCGTTCCTGCGCCAACTTCTCCTGCTGCTGTACCATAAGGATTTCCATAGTTGTGAAACGAAAAGCAACGGTCCATAAATTCATCATCATCGCTGACAATGGCACCTCCCTCGCCAACTGAAAGGTTTTTCGAGTTTTGAAAGCTAAAGCAGCCGGCATTTCCGAAGGTTCCCACCTTTTTATGATTCACCTCTGCCAGCCACGCCTGACATGCATCTTCCACAACCAAAAGATCATGCTTCCCTGCAATTTCCATAATTCTTTCCATATCACACGGAAGGCCTAAAATATGCACCGGCATAATGGCTTTGGTGTATGGTGTAATTTTTTCCTCAATCTTTTCGGGGTTCATCTGGAAAGTTTCCGGATCCACATCAACAAAAACCGGGATGGCACCATTAAAAAGGATGCTGGAAACGGAAGCAATGAAAGTATAAGGTGTAACCAGAACTTCGTCACCCCAGCCTACTTCAAGCTGTGCCAGGGCAGTGTTTAGCGCATTTGTGCCGTTGACTACCGACAGGCAGCGCTTTGCTCCAAGAGCTTCTGCCCATCTCTTTTCAAATTCATCTACAACATCCGCACGAGACCAGACCCCGCTACGAATGACTTCCAGCAATCGCTTTTCATCTGTTTCGGGATTCCAAATCGGCCATGAAGGCCAGCTTGATGAAGAAATTACAGGAGTTCCGCCTAAAATTGCAGGTATTGAAGATGCTGAAGCATGACCTGTCATAGCATTATTGGCTAATCCAAGCCCCAGGGTAGTACCTGCGGCTAATAGTGAATTTTTTTGGATAAATTCACGACGACTAAAATCCTTTTCAAAAAATCCCATAACTGAATGTTTATTGTTAAAATTTCACCAAATCGATTTGTTTAATAGCCCTACCACTTGAGATACAACTGTTGAAAGCATTTCACGTTCACAGATTTCGTTTTTATGTAAAAGTAATTCATTGACCTTTAAAAGCCAATTATTACCTGTTAATTTTTCAAATTTCAGACAGGATATTCCAAAACATTGTAAAATTTGAAAATAGAGAATGTTTCATTTGGGGAGAAGCAACATAAAAACCGCACTTGTAAAAATCGAACATCGAAATATTCCGATATTTCTTCAAAAATATAATCTTTTGATTAATAGCATTTTTCAGCCCATACAAAAATTAGTATAGTGATATTCAAATTTTTTTTAAACAATTCCCAAACTATCGTGTTTCTATGGCATACTTGACTCTCAACACACGTGGTTTGATTTTTGATTTAGTTTAAGTTGATTAGAGAGAAGGTCGGTTGTTGAGCCGGCCTTTTATCTTTTAAAGAGTACCCGTTTTGCACTTTTGGCTTCAATTATTTCCCTATTTTCATAAACTTTGCGTCCGTTCACAAATGTGGCAACCACCTGATGTGAAAATTCCTGCCCTTCAAATGGGGACCATCCACACTTATAGAGCAGATTGGCAGGTGTTACCTGCCAGCTCCGGTTCGGGTCAATCAAAACCAGGTCGGCAAAGTAATTTTCCCGGATATATCCCCGCTTTTCAATACGAAACAAATCTGCAGGAGCATGACACATTTTCTGAACAGTCTTTTCTATGGTAATCACACCTTTGTTCGCCATTTCCAACATGGCAACAAGCGAGTGCTGCACTAACGGACCCCCTGAGGGCGCACTGAAGTAGCTTCTGCTTTTCTCATCTAACGTGTGCGGCGCATGATCAGTTGCAATCACATCAATCTTGTCTGTCAACAAAGCTTCCCAAAGTGCTTCTTTATCCTTAACGGTTTTTATTGCCGGATTCCATTTGATAAAATTCCCTTTTGATGCATAGTCCCGCTCATCAAACCAGAGATGATGCACACACACTTCTGCCGTAATTTTCTTATCCTTCACATTTCCTGCGGGAAAAAGGCTCATTTCTTTTGCAGACGACAGATGCAGAACATGTAACCGGGTATCGTATTTTGTTGCTAATTCAACCGCTTTGGATGACGAACGGTAACACGCTTCATCGCTTCTTATCTCTGCGTGAAGATGAACAGGTACGTTTTCTCCATATTTTGCCCTGGCAGCTTCACTGTTTTTTTGGATCAGGGGTTCATCTTCACAATGGGTAGCCACCAATGTTGGTGCTTTTTGAAAAATTTCTGAAAGCGTTTTTTCGTCATCCACTAACATATTTCCTGTGGATGATCCCATAAAAACCTTAATCCCACATACTTCCGACGGATTAGTCTTTAAAATTTCTTCCAAGTTGCTGTTGGTAGCGCCCATATAAAATGAGTAGTTTGCAGCGGAAGTTTTCGCTGCAAGGCGATATTTCTGCTCAAGCAGCTCCTGTGTAATAGTTTGCGGATTGGTATTGGGCATTTCCATAAAGGTAGTTACGCCCCCGGCTACGGCAGCGCGGCTTTCCGAGAAAATATCTCCTTTGTGGGTCAGTCCCGGCTCACGAAAGTGCACCTGGTCGTCAATCACTCCGGGAATGAGATACAGACCGGACGCATCTATCACTTCAACAGCCGAAAAATCGAAAATTTTCGGTAGAGTATGCGGAAAAATACTCTTAATATATTCACCATCAATAAGAACACTGCCCCTAAACTTCAGTGCATCATTGACTATTGTTGCATCTTTGATAAGAATTTTCATTTTAGCACCTGTCACTATTATAATTTCTGTTCACGAAAATCTGAACAAACGGAAAGCTCTTAGCGGCTGTAATCTCTGGACCAGCTGTTGATTTTCATTTTCATGACACCCCAGAGTGCCTCATTAAAAATACCGCCGCTCATTTTTGAAGTTCCTTCTTCCCTGTCGGTGAAAATAATCGGCACTTCCACAATATTGAATCCGAATTTCCATGCGGTAAATTTCATTTCAACCTGAAAACCGTAACCAACAAGCTTAATCTTATCAAAATCAATAGTTTCAAGAACCTTGCGCCTGTAGCATTTAAAGCCTGCGGTGGTATCCATCACTTTCATTCCTGTAATGACCCGCACATATTTTGATGCAAAATAGGACATCAGTACCCTGCCAAGGGGCCAGTTAATCACATTTATTCCTGAAATATAACGTGAACCGATGGCAAGATCAGCTCCGTCTGCAATTGCCTGCAGCAACCTTTCAAGGTCATCGGGATTATGGGAGAAATCACAATCCATTTCGCACACATTTTCATAATCTCTTTCCAGCGCCCACCTAAATCCGGCGATATATGCAGTGCCCAAACCCAGTTTTCCCTTTCTTTCAATCATGTGCAGGCGTCTCGGAAACTCTTTCTGCATATTCTTAACAATGGCTGCCGTTCCGTCGGGTGAATTATCTTCAACAATAAGTAAATGAAAAGGCGTCTCCAAAGAGAAAACCTTTCGAATCATTTTTTCAATATTTTCCTTCTCATTGTATGTGGGAATGATGACCAAATTTTTTGACACGACTTTTATTTTTTAGTTTATTAAGCGAAAATACACTTTTGATTGCAATATTTGCCCTTGATTGCTTCTTTTATATTTATTAACATTGGAAATTGAAAAATTGAAACGCTGCAAATGAAACGGAAAAGCTGCATCAGGATTGATTTAAACAACACCATTCATTGTGATAACTTACTGAAAATTCTCAATTATTATATGGAAGATAATATAGGTATGGGAAAACCCATGCCTGAATTACTAAAACCGAAAATTATTGAAGGTTTGAGAAATCATGCGGGTTATATCGGATTTTTTGGTTGCATTGACGGGCAGTATGCTGCACTGGCAAATTGCAATATCAACTTTTCAACCTGGCAGGCAATGCCTTTGATTAATATACACGATTTTGTGGTATCACCCGATTTCAGGGGAACGGGGATGGGGATTTTTCTTTTGAAAGAGATTGAAGAATACGCAATTAGCAATGGATTTTGCAGAATAAATCTTGAAGTTTCCCACGAGAACCTGAAAGCGCAAAAATTGTATATCAAAGCAGGGTTTAAGGAGTGCAATCCACCCAACTATTTTTGGGAAAAAGATTTAATGGATAGTAACATTTCTTCACATTAAATTTAACATTACTCTATATTGCTGACACACTGTGGATATAGAGGCAGGGCGGTCAGAGCAGACAACTGTTTGGAGCGGTTTTTCACGACAAATTTACCCCACACCTGTTGCAGTGATTGAAAAAGGTTTTAGTTTTGCACCCGTTTTCAAACAAAAAGTTCGTTGCATTTTATCTGGTTTTAAAATTAGAGCAGGCACAGGCAAAAGTTTGGCAGTTATTTAAAAATTGCATATCTTTGCAGCCCTGCAATAAAAAAGCAGGTTATTTCACAACCAAACTTTGGTTGGAAACAGAAAGTAAAAAAACAGTTCTTTAAAATTTTGAATAGAAAATAAAAGCATTAAAAAAGCAAGGTGTAACAACTTTGTTAATTTCTTTAGAGGATTTACCTGAGCGAGAAAGACATTAAACTTTTTATATTTACAAGGGAGAGTTTGATCCTGGCTCAGGAT
>CAYNOQ010000106.1:0-8111 GCA_964398855.1 uncultured Mariniphaga sp.
ATTACAATCAATAATTTCCCTTTATTGAGTTGTATTGGTCGATTTTTGCATTAAATTTTCCCAAACAATGGAGTTGTAAACTGAAAATCTACGGATTATATTTTTGAACCACAGGTTTTTTAATGGTTTACAGAAAAGTGGGCATTGAATAGCTTCAGGCGCTCTTCCAGTGCGGAAAACTGCTCGCGCTGCACAAACGAAACACACGCCCGGATACCTTCTTCTGCGCTTCCGGTATTGTCTAATGCAATGGCGCTTATACCATAATATAATAGGTTTTCAACTAACTGATTTCCGGTCATTCCGGGATAGGAGAGCGTGAAATAAAATCCGTCTGCAATGGGTTGCTCCAAATCTGTTTCATAGACAATGCTGAACCCGTTTTCCAGAAAAAGACGTTTCATCACCTTTGCCTTTTCGCCATACTCCTTTATCTTTTCCACAAAATTGAAACGCCCTTCGTTAGCCGCTTTTAACATGGCTGCCAGTGCCCATTGTGCCGAGTGGCTGGTTCCTGATGAAAAGGCATAAAGCAGGCGAAAAATAATTGTGCTTCCAAAATCGGTTCCGCCAAAGCGCTTTTGCAGCAACGGATAGTCGCGCCGGAACAGGGAATCGGAAATAACCATCAGTCCGCAACGTTGTCCGGCATAGGAAAATATTTTTGAGCTGGAGATGAACAGAATATAATTTTCAGTGTAGTTCGCAACGGATGGCTGATAGGGCGACTCCCCCGGCTGTGACAAATCCTGCCGGAAATCCATTCCGAAATAGGCGAGATCTTCCATGACGATTACGTCATATTTACCGGCACATTCACCAATGATTTGCAACTCCTCTTTCGTGAAACAAATCCATGCGGGATTGTTGGGATTGGAGTAGATTATTGAGCAGATATTTCCTTTTGACAGGTATTCTTCCAGTTTTTTGCGTAGTTTTTCACCCCTGAAGTGAAACACATCGAACGTTTCAAATTTCTGCCCGAGAACTGTCATTTGCTGTTTTTGCACCGGAAAACCGGGATCAATAAACAGCGTGGTATCTTTTCCTTCAACCGCATTTGCCGCCGCGAGAAAAGCTGCATAAGTTCCCTGCATGGAACCCACCGTAGGGATGCAGCTTTGTGGGGAGACTTCAATATTCATAAAATTTTTCACAAATTTTGAAGCTTCTGTTTTGAGTGGCTTTATGCCGTCAATCAATGGATAAATTGCAGCTACACCCTGTTGCAGCGCTTCAATTTCGGCTTCTACGCCAATTTGTGCTGGCGGCAATCCGGGAACGCCCATCTCCATCCGCACAAACTTTTCGCCGGTTTCTTCTTCCACCAGATTTGCCAGCGCCACAATTTCACGAATGGAAGCTTTGCCGGGGTCGGCAATGCGTAATTCCTTGATTTTCCGGTCAATAATTTCTTTGCTGAATGGTGAATTGCTCATTCCTTTTCAGTTTTTTTGGCTGCTTTTAAAATCCAAACTGCGGACGAATCTGCTCTAACCACACGGTTAGCCGCTGGTCTGTCATTTCGGGCTCAAAATCTTCGTCAACCGGCAGCCCGATAAATTTTCCGTCAATTACCGCTTCGGAGCTGCCAAAATCATAATTTTCCGCCGGAACCTGCCCAATCAGCTTGGCTCCGTTTTTCAGAAGTTCCCTGCCAAGCAACCCGATATGGTCCACAAAAGTTGAAGCGTAGGTTACGTGATCGCCCAAACCAAAAATCGCAAGGATTTTCCCTTCATATCTCACTTTGCCGATTTCCGGCAAAAATTTTCCCCAGTCTGCATTGCTATAGGTGGAGTGCCAGGTCTCTTTTCCAACGGTTGAAATTCCGAAAATAATCTTGTCGTATTTCTCTAAATCGGCAGCTGTGGCATCTTTTACGGGAACCATTACAGCTTTCTCTTCGCCGATGATGTTTTTAACTTTTTCGGCAACATGGTGCACCGATCCGCCAACAGGTCCAAAAAAAATTGCGATTTTATCCATAATTATATGTTTTACAGCTTTTATAGATTGTTTATGTGAATTTCACCGCGTTCATATTCACCTAAAATAGCCAGACTTGAAACATCTTTCAGCACCTGATGGATTGCCTTTTCATAATTTTCAAGCTTTTCCCACTCCACATCCACATGGATAGTGTATTCATTGGGTTTGCCAATTATGGGGACTGACTGAATTTTGTTGAGATTTATCTTGTGCTCAGCAAAAATATTCAGCACCCGCGCCAGCGCTCCGTAAAAATGCCCGACTTCAAAACAGAGAGAAGCTTTGTTGGCTTTATCGGTGGGGATTCCCTGCTTGGCAAGAATCAAAAAGCGGGTGTAGTTCTTTTTGTTGGTTTCAATTCCGGTTTCCAGCACATTGAGACCATAAAGTTCTGCAGAGCGCAGGTTTCCGATGGCTGCCGCATTCTTAGGCTTTGCCTCTGAAATGAATTTTGCTGCCCCGGCAGTGTCAATTCCTTCATGCAGCTGAACTTCCGGAAAATATTTTTCCAGATATTCCACACACTGCTGCAACGCGATGGGATGGGAATAAATATCTGTTATGTCGCTCATTTCCACTCCTTCAGCAGTCATTAGGTTCATTTGAATGTGCAGATAAATTTCGCCGATGATGCGCAGGTGGTAATCACGGATCAACTGATAATTTTTCAGCAAACTTCCGGCAATGGAATTCTCAATTGCCATCACTGCATATTCTACTTTGTCGGCGTCAATGAGTTCACAAACTCTTGTGAACGACTTGCATTCAACAACTTCAATCTCTTCGTTGAAATATTTCAGAGCAGCTTCTTCATGAAAGGAGCCTGCAATTCCCTGTAAAGCAATACGTTTCATCTTTCTTCTTAAAATTTTAAATAATCATTATTGGGCGCTGTTTCCCGGAAATTCATCCTTGTATTGTTCCATTACCTGGGAACATTTCTCCAGATTTGTCGGTCTGATAACAATCACGGCAGTGTCATCGTTCATTGAAAAGGCGTAAAGATATTCAATAAATACGCCTTCTGCATGAAGTACGCTGAGCAACTGTGACAGAGCACCCGGGCGGTTGGCAGTTTTTACTAAAATCACATCGGTTGTGCGCACCGAAAAATGGTTTTCCCTGAGCGTTTCACAAGCTTTGTCGGGGTCGGATGCGATGAGCCGCAGCACGCCAAAGTCGGAAGTGTCGGCAACGGTGAAAGCGGAAATGTTGATTCCGGCATCTCCTAAAATTTGTGTAACTTCATTCAGCCTGCCCGATTTATTTTCTAAAAAAACGGATACTTGTTTTACTATCATTTTGTCAGATTTTACGATTGTCAATAACGCGCTTGGCTTTGCCTGCCGTCCGTTCGATGGTTTTCGGCTCAACCAACTTCACATCTACCGAAACGCCTAATGTGCTCTGTATGTTTGCAGTAATTTTCCTGCGAAGCCTTTCCAACTCACGAACTTCATCGGAAAAGAACTGTTCCTGAACCTCCACAAGCAGTTTCAATACATCCAATGAACCGTCTCGCTCTACAATGAGCAGATAGTGCGGTTCGGTTTCACTCATTTCAAGCAGCACATTTTCTATCTGAGACGGGAATACATTCACGCCGCGGATGATGAGCATGTCATCGGTTCGTCCGGTGCATTTTTCCATTCTCACCAATGTGCGCCCGCAGGTGCATTTTTCATAATTCAGCCGGGTGAGATCATGCGTGCGGTATCTGAGAACGGGAATACCCTCCTTGGTTATTGTGGAAAAAACCAGCTCGCCTAACTCGCCTGCCGGCAGCGGCTCCAGGGTGTCGGGGTCAATAATTTCGGGAATAAAATGGTCTTCATTGATGTGAAGTCCGTTCTGGTGGCTGCATTCGCAGGAAACTCCCGGACCCACGATTTCACTAAGTCCGTATATGTCAACAGCCCGCAGGTTAAGTTTTGCTTCAATTTCCCTGCGCATGTTTTCACTCCACGGTTCGGCGCCAAAAATTCCCACACGGAGATTGAGCGACTCCGGTTCAACGCCCATCTCTTTCATTATTTCGGCAAGATAGAGTGCATAGGAAGGCGTGCATGCAATCACCGATGTGCCAAAATCCTGCATGAGCTGAATCTGCTTTTTCGTGTTTCCGCCCGAAATGGGGATAACGGTGGCTCCAAGATTTTCAGTTCCGTAGTGCAGTCCGAGTCCTCCGGTAAAAAGTCCGTAGCCGTAAGCCACCTGCACAATATCATTTTTATGAACACCTGCCATGCAGAGCGCACGGGTAACCACCTCCGACCACATTTGCAGATCATTGCGCGTGTATCCCACCACCGTTGATTTTCCGGTTGTTCCGGAGCTGGCATGAACCCGCACAATTTCACTCATGGGAACCGTGAACATGTCAAACGGGTAGTTATCCCGCAAATCCACTTTATTGGTAAACGGCAGTTTGCTCAGGTCTTCAACCGTGCGGATATCGCCGGGAACAACTCCTTTTTCCTGCATTTTTGCCCTGTAGCTGGAAATATTGTGATAGATACGGCTGACAGTCCGGGTTAGTCGTTCATTTTGAACCGCAATCATTTCATCGCGGGAAGCACACTCAATTTTTTCGTTCCAAATCATTCGATTCTAAAATAAGCGCCTGTTTAAAACAGTCTGGTTTTTTTCAATTGCAAGCAAAAGTAAAAGGAAATATCAAAAACTTTTATTGAACAGCAATTTATTTTGGATATTTATAAGAATTGTAACGTCTGTTACATTTTGTAGTTAAATATTACATATTTTTGAAAAAATCAATTTTGCAGCTAACATTATGATCAAAAAATTTCTGCCACCGAAACGATGGAAAATTCCGGTAATGTTTGTTACAGCAATTTTAATCGGACTTGCCCTGCTAACATTCTATATGTCAAAAGCTCATTCCTACCTTTCCGATAAACCCGAAACCTGTATCAACTGCCACATTATGGCGCCTCAATATGCAACCTGGGGGCACAGCTCGCACCGCGAATGGACAAACTGCAACGACTGTCATGTGCCGCACAACAATATTGTCAATCACTATTTTTTCAAGGCGATGGACGGATTACGACATGCCACCGTTTTTACCCTCAGAAAAGAGCCGCAGGTTATTTTCATTAAAAAACAGGGGGAAAAAGCAGTGCACAACAACTGTATCCGCTGTCATTCCGATTTGCTGATTGACCCGAAATTAAGCTCCTGGACAGAAAATCACACCGGACACCGCACCGACCGCAAATGCTGGGAGTGTCACCGCGAAGTGCCGCACGGCAGGGTGAACAGCCTTTCCAGTGTTCCGGATGCGCGGGTTCCCCATCCGTTAAATCCTGTTCCCGAATGGTTAAGGAATTATTTGAAAAACTAAAACATAAAAGAAAATGAGTAGTAAATTGAAGATAACCGAAAAGCGCCCCTGGTTAGCATGGGTTCTGTTTTTTGCCACCATCGTAGTGGTATTTCTTTTGGGGCTTCTTGCCTCATCCATTGTTGAACGCCGCATGGAAGCAACATTTGTAAATGTTCCAAAGGCTGAAATAGAAGAGTTTGAACCGCGGAATGAAGTGTGGGGGCAGAACTATCCCCGTCAGTTTCAATCCTATTATGGTACTGCTGACACCACTTTCCGAAGCAAACATGGCGGCAGCGCCACTGTGGATATGTTAGAAGAAATTCCCGAAATGGTGGTTTTGTGGGCGGGCTATGCTTTTTCACGTGATTACAAGCAAGGGCGCGGTCACTATTATGCCATTTCAGATATCAACAACTCGCTGCGCACTGCCGGTCCGCTGAAACCTGACGAAGGTTTGCAGCCTTCTACCTGCTGGACCTGCAAAAGCCCGGACGTGCCCCGCATGATGAAACAGGAAGGCGTTGCTGCTTTCTACACGGGAGCATGGGCGAGGCTCGGTTCCGAAATTGTGAACCCCATCGGATGTGCCGACTGCCACGATGAAACCACCATGAACCTGCGTATTTCGCGCCCGGCGCTGATTGAAGCTTTCGACCGGCGGGGAAGAGACATCACCAAAGCAAGCTATCAGGAGATGCGGAGCCTGGTTTGTGCGCAGTGTCATGTGGAATACTATTTCAACAAGAAAGTTGTTGAAGGCGCAAATTACCTCACTTTCCCCTGGAATAACGGATTTACTGCCGAAGCCATGGAAGAGTATTACGATGAAATCGAGTTCAGCGACTGGACACATGCAGTGAGCAAAGCGCCAATGCTGAAAGCGCAGCATCCCGATTATGAGGTTTACATGACCGGCGTTCATGCCAAGCGGGGCGTTGCCTGTGCTGACTGCCACATGCCCTACATGAGCGAAGGCGGACAGAAATTCACCGACCATAAAATGCAGTCGCCGCTTAACAACATTGCCAATTCATGTCAGGTTTGCCACCGCGAAGAAGCTACGCGGCTTGTTCAGGATGTATATGAACGTCAGGACAAGATACTCGAAAGCCGCCATGATTTAGAAAAACAGATTGTCAGGGCACATGTTGAAGCTAAAAAGGCATGGGAACTGGGAGCCACCGAAGAGCAGATGAAAGATATTCTCATGGGAATCCGTCATGCACAGTGGCGTTGGGACTATGTTGCCGCAAGCCATGGAGGATCATTCCACTCGCCGGTGGAGTCTGCAAGAACTGTTGCAAACGGTATCAGCATTGTTCAGGATACACGCATTCAGCTGGCACGACTGCTTGCGCAGTTGGGGCATAACGAGCCGGTTCCGTATCCCGACATCTCCACAAAAGCCAAAGCGCAGGAGTTTATCGGTCTTGACATGAAATCGCTGAGAGAGGAGAAGGAGGTTTTCAAAGAGACTATTCTTCCCAAATGGGCTGAGGAAGCTCAAAAAAGAGAGGCTGCCTGGAGTGTTTCGCTGGTAAATTAATTGCAAAACCGAAATTATGAGAGGAAAAGCTTTTTTATCCCTGCTTGCAGGGATACTTTTTTTTCTGCCGGAAGTCTCCGGGCAGTTTTCGCTGAATGGTGAATTCAGACCACGCACCGAATTCAGCAGAGGATACAAATCATTGGCTGCTGAAAATCAAAAAATGTCTGTGGCAACTTCCCAGCGCACCCGTCTGAATGCTCTGTTTGCCACTGAGCCGGTTCAGGCAAAGCTCTCGCTGCAGGATGTGCGCTACTGGGGCAGTCAGCCGCAATCGGTTACCAATGAGGATTATGCTGTTTCGGTACATGAAGCATGGGCAGAAGTTAAATTGGCAGAAAAGCTTTCGCTCAGGGCAGGCAGGCAGGAGCTGGTTTATGATGATCACCGGATTTTTGGCAATGTGGGCTGGGTGCAGCAGGCACGCTCGCACGATCTGGCGCTGTTCAAAATTGAAGGAGACATCAAGCTTCACCTTGGAATTGCCCACCACGAAAATTCCGACATCACCAATAATTTGTACAGAGGACCTGATGCTTACAAGGATATGCAGTTTCTCTGGTTCAACAAGAAATGGGAAAATACCGGGCTGAGCCTGCTCTATCTTAACAATGGCGTTCCGGCGCTTGTTTCTCCCGAAAAAGAGGAAAACCGTTACAGTCAAACTTTCGGCGGCAGGGCTACCCATGCGTTTAATGAATTGTCGCTTGCGGCAAATTTCTATTTTCAGACCGGGAAACATGTTTCGGACAAATCGATAAATGCCGCTAACTTTCTGATTGAAGCCAACCTGAAAAATGGTATCTCAGCCGGTTTTGAATATCTTTCGGGAAACAGCTACGATAAAAGTGACAAAGTTTATGCTTTCACCCCGCTCTACGGAACCAATCATAAGTTCAATGGTTTCATGGATTACTTCTATGTCGGGAATCATATCAACTCCGTCGGACTGAACGATATCTACCTCAGATATGAGTATAAAAAGGAGAAGTTTGGTTTTGACGGGCATCTCCACTATTTTGCTTCGGCTGGAAAAATTTCGGCAGAAGCAAAGAATTATCTGGGAACTGAGGTTGATTTGGGAATTTCTTATGCGGTTCAGCCAAATGCCGTGCTTAGCGCCGGATGGTCGGTGATGCTTGCCGGCGAGAGTATGGAACTGCTGAAAGGCGGCGATTATGCAACAGGACAGCACTGGGGATACATCATGCTGACTGTTAC
>CAYNOQ010000107.1:0-8076 GCA_964398855.1 uncultured Mariniphaga sp.
TACTTAATCTCCACTTAATCATTACTTAATCATTACTTAATCCCCACTTAATCATTACTTAATCCCCACCTAATCTCCACTTAACCTCCCCAATCCCCATCAACCTTTTCATCGCTCCCCATCCATCTCAATCTGACGAAAATTTATGAAAATCACTTTGTTGCGGGTTTCTTTTTGAAAAAGGCAATTAATTCCTATTTTTAGAGCAAAATTTATGCGCCATGATCACACTAACTCAATTGGAATACATTGTCGCGGTGGATACCTATCGCCATTTTGGCAAAGCTGCCGAATCTTGTTTTGTTACCCAGCCCACGCTTTCCATGCAGATAAAAAAGTTAGAAGAGGATCTGCAAATTATCATTTTCGACAGGAGCAAACAACCGCTAATCCCTACTGATGTTGGTGTTCGCGTAGTTGAGCAGGCAAGAATAATTCTCAAGGAAACCGAGGGGCTCAACAATATTGTCAAAGACCATAAAAATCTGGTTTCCGGGATGCTGCGCATCGGAATAATTCCCACGCTTGCCCCGTATCTTTTGCCGCTTTTCATCGGGAAATACAAGAGAAAATATCCCAATATTCACATCAAGGTTATTGAGCAGACAACCGACAAGATTATCAATCTGCTCAACAGAGATTTGATTGATGTAGGAATTGTTGTCACGCCGCTGAAAGAGGGAAAGATCATTGAAAAGCCTGTTTTCTATGAGGAGATGATGATTTATGTGAATCCTCAGAATAAACTTCATGCAAAAAAGGAACTTTCGCTTGAAGACATCAGTGCGCCGGATGTGTGGCTGCTCAGTGACGGGCACTGTTTCAGAAATCAGGTGGTGAATCTTTGCTCTTTTTTGGGCAGTGTGGACAGCCGGCTCCCGTTTCACTTTGAGGCGGGCTCGCTCGAAACGCTTATGAATATTGTTGACAGGGAGGGCGGTGTTACGCTGATACCAGAGCTGGCAACATTCAGCATGGCAGAAAGCAGAAAAGCAAACGTCAGAACTTTCAACAACCTGAAACCACTCAGGGAAGTGAGTCTCGCCTATTCACTTCATTTTGCAAAACATAAACTGATAAATCTCCTGTTCCGCGAGATTAAAAATGTCATTCCCGAAGAACTTCAGAACGAACAGCGGGGCACCGTTGTAGAGTGGAAATAATTTTTTAGCTATTCAGAAATTTTAGTTACATTTGCGCCCTGTTTTTTGCGGACGTGGCGGAATTGGTAGACGTGCCAGACTTAGGATCTGGTGCCTTACGGCGTGGGGGTTCGAGTCCCTTCGTCCGCACAAACTAAGCCAATCGGGCGACTTAAAAATAACCCGTGAACCGTATAAATTTTCCGATAAAACATTCAATTCAGCATGAAGCAGGTTAAGCAAAGAAATTTTAGATCAATATTCCTTCTGCAAAAGCAGGCTTCGTGTTGCCAGAAGTAGTTAACAATTATTAGAACATGAAAGTTACCAGAGAAAACATTGACGATTTAAATGCCGTAGTTAAGGTTTTTATTGAAAAATCAGATTACGAAGAAAATGTTGATAAAACGTTAAACGATTACCGGAAAAAAGCACAAATTCCGGGATTCAGACCGGGGAAAGCTCCGTTAGGACTGATTAAAAGACGCTTCGAAAAAGCGACTGTGGCTGAGGAGATCAACAAAATATTGGGACAAAGCCTGAATGACTATTTGGTTGATGAAAAGCTCAGAATTCTTGGTGAGCCGCTCACCAGTGATGAGCACCAGAATCCTATTGACTGGGAAAAGGATGAAAACTTTGAATTTGCTTTCGATATAGCCCTTTCTCCCGAAATAGATGTGCAATTGAATGAGGAGCTTAAGCTTGATTTTTACACCATTACAGTTTCAGACGAAATGGTGAATGAGCAGATTGATTCAATCACTTCGCAAATGGGTAATTTTGCTGAAGTTGAAGCTGTTACCGAAAAAAGCATGATACGCGGTGATTTTGTAGAGCTGGATGAAGAGGGCAATCCGAAAGAGGAGGGAATCCGGGCAGAAGAGGTGTTGATTACTATGGAGAGGATTCAGGATGAGGAGATCAGAAAACTGTTTCCGGGAAAACAAAAAGGAGATTCCGTAGTATTTGATCCCGTAGCTGCTTTTCAGAATCGCCATGATGTGGGACACATGCTGGAAATCTCTCACGAAGAGGCAGATGAGCTAAACAGTACTTTTCAGCTTACCATATATGAAATCAACGAAATGCAGAATGCCGAGCTGAATGAAGAGCTGTTCAGGAACATTTACGGCGAAGAGACTGAGATAAAAACAGAGGAAGAGTTCCGAAATCAAGTAAAGGAAGAAATTGCAGGGCAGTTGCTGCACTCGTCAGAAGCGCGGTTTGCCGGCGATGTGCGCGAAGCATTGCGTGAAAAAATAAATCCGCAATTGCCGGAAGCATTCCTGAAACGCTGGCTCAAACATATAAACGAAGAGCTTAGCGAAGAGGAGATAGACAAGGATTTTGACGGATTTTTGAAAGACCTTCGCTGGCAGCTTATCCGCGATTCAATCATCAGGGATAACGAGTTGAAAGCAGAAAAGGAAGAGGTTTTGGAGCTGGCAAAACAGGTAATTCTTTCGCAATACAGCTATTACGGCATTTACAATTTGCCTGAAGATCAGTTGAATACTTTTGCCAAAAACATGCTGAGCAGACCCGAAGACACGGAAAGGCTCTACCTGCAGGTTCTTGAAAAAAAGGTTGTTGAGCTTGTTAAAAGTAAGGTAACGGTAGAAAACAAAGAAGTTTCAAGGGAGGAATTTGAAAAATCCGTTGAATAATTTATTCCGGATATCGGTTTTGTAACTTTTTTGTAACTTTGTATTTCAGCTTTCAGCAGAATAGCGCTTTTTTACTCATTTAATATAATGAAACAACATGGCAAAACAGGATGAATTCAAAAGATATGCGATGGGTCATGCCGGGCTAAGCAGTCTGACGCTGCATCGCTACAGTTCAGCATACAGCAATTATATCTCTCCCACTATTATTGAGGAGCGGCAGCTCAACGTGGCATCCATGGACGTTTTTTCCCGCCTGATGATGGACCGCATCATCTTTTTGGGAGTACCGATTGACGACACGGTTGCCAACATTATTCAGGCGCAGCTTCTTTTCTTGGAATCAGCCGATTCCGGAAGAGATATTCAGATCTATCTGAATACGCCGGGAGGGCATGTCCATGCAGGGCTTGGAATTTACGACACCATGCAGTACATCTCTGCCGATGTGGCAACCATCTGCACAGGAATGGCTGCTTCGATGGGTGCGGTGCTGCTCACTGCGGGCGCTAAAGGGAAACGCTCGGCGCTGAGACATTCACGGGTAATGATTCATCAGCCCATGGGTGGCGCTCAGGGGCAGGCTTCTGACATAGAAATCACCGCCCGCGAAATCATAAAAATTAAAGCGGAGCTGTACAGTATTATCTCTCAACATTCCGGCAAACCGGTGAAACAGGTGGAAAAAGATGCCGACCGCGACTACTGGATGACTTCCGAAGAAGCAGTTAAATACGGAATGATTGACGAAATTTTAGTAAGAGACAAGCCGAAAAAGCAATGACAAACAAAGGCAGAATCGATAAATGCTCATTTTGCGGCCGCGAAAAAAAGGAGGTAACCCTTTTGATTGCCGGAATTGACGGACATATTTGTGATCGTTGCGTTGAGCAGGCTTATGATATTATTCGTGAAGAGATTAAAAAGGAGAGTTCTTTCGATCTTGCCGGAATTAAGCTGTTGAAGCCGAAGCAAATTAAAGAATTTGTGGATCAGTATGTTATCGGGCAGGATGAAGCAAAAAAGGTGCTTGCCGTTGCAGTTTACAATCACTACAAACGGCTCACGCAAGCCCGGAATAATGACGAAACGGAGATTGAAAAATCCAATATCATTTTAGTTGGTGAAACCGGCACCGGTAAAACCCTTCTGGCACGTACCATTGCAAAAATGCTGCACGTTCCGTTTGCCATTGTGGATGCCACCGTGCTGACAGAAGCAGGTTATGTGGGAGAAGATATTGAAAGTATTTTGACCCGACTGCTTCAGGCTGCCGATTACAACGTGGAGTCGGCTGAGCGCGGGATTGTTTTCATTGACGAGCTGGATAAAATTGCCCGAAAGAGCGATAATCCTTCCATCACGCGCGATGTGTCAGGCGAAGGAGTGCAACAGGGTCTTCTGAAACTGTTAGAAGGCTCCATAGTCAATGTTCCGCCGCAGGGCGGACGGAAACATCCGGAACAAAAACTGATACCGATAGATACCAAAAACATACTCTTCATTTGTGGCGGAGCTTTCGACGGAATTGAGCGTAAAATCGCAAACCGTCTCAATACGAACATTATCGGATACAGTGCCAAAAAAGAGACCGATCATATTGAAAAGGAAAACCTGCTTCAATATATTGCTCCGCAGGATTTGAAATCTTATGGTCTGATTCCGGAAATTATCGGCAGGCTGCCTGTGCTGGTTCATCTCAATCCGTTAGAGGAAGATGCTTTACGAAGAATATTGACCGAACCCAAAAATTCGGTCATCAAGCAATACAAAAAGCTCTTTCAGCTTGACAATATTGAGCTTGATTTTGAAGAAGATGCACTGCACTATATTGTTGAAAAAGCCATCGAATTTAAGCTTGGCGCGCGCGGACTTCGTTCCATTTGCGAAAGCATTATGAATGATGCCATGTATGAAATGCCGTCAAAAAAGACAAAGCATCTGACCATCACCCGTGAATACGCACAAAACAGATTAGACAGGGTAAGCATCCGCAGACTTAAGGCAAGCTAAAATTTTGGGTGAATTTTGTTTTGGATAACCATAAATTCCTCCTGTTCCCGGATTTCTTCTTTTTTGACCGGCTCAAAAGTCTGTGTGCTCCGGTAACAGCAATAAAATTTCTTTGCCAAAAGGCAGGTTTCCGCAATATTATTTTTCGCAGGTTTTCGACCAAAAATTAAAATGTTAAGCGAGGTAATCACCTTAGGCAAACGGTATAATTGTACTTTTACCGAAATTTTAAAATTGTGGTTTTGGTTCTCTCAGCCACGAATCTAAAACAGAGATGAAGGTTAATCTGCAAACAACCACCTATCCGATATTGATAGCTATTGCTCTTGCGCACGGACTGAATGATATGATTCAGGGACTTATCCCGTCAATTTATCCGCAACTTGAGCAGAAATTCAGCCTTTCGATGGCTCAGATTGGGTTGATAACGCTCTGTTTTCAGTTGTCCGCTTCTATTTTTCAACCTCTTGTGGGAATTTACACCGACAAAAATCCGCTCCCTTTTTCACAGGTTATCGGGATGGGATTCTCCTCCTTAGGCATCGTAATTCTGGCGTATGCCAGCAGCTATGCGTGGGTTTTGACCGGAGTTGTGCTGATTGGCACCGGTTCTTCAATTTTTCATCCGGAATCGTCGCGGATTGCCTTTTTGGCTTCCGGCGGAAAAAGGAGCCTGGCTCAATCCATTTTTCAAATCGGCGGAAACAGCGGTGTTGCCTTGTCCCCGCTTTTGGTAGCCTGGATAGTGATACCAAACGGGCAGCGTCATCTGATCTGGTTTTTGGGGCTTTCCATAACTGCCATCACCATTTTGAGCTATGTTGCCGTGTGGCGTCGCAAGTCGCTGAATTTGCCTGCACAAGTTTCGGAAAAAGCAGTTTCAAAAAATACCACTAAAGCACTTCCTTCGCTTGATCCGCGTAAAGTGAAGCAGTCGGTGGCGGTTCTGCTGGTGCTCATTTTTTCCAAATTTTTCTACGTTGCCAGCATCACCAGCTATTTTCAGTTTTTCACCATGATCAGGTTTGGATTTTCAGAAGTGCGCGCTCAGATTTATCTGTTCCTTTTTCTGATAGCCTCTGCTGCCGGAACGCTTTTAGGCGGCTATTTTGGCGACAAAATCGGACGCAAACCGGTAATCTGGTTTTCGATTTTGGGTGCTGCGCCTTTCACGCTTGTCATGCCTTATGTCAATGCAACATTTACTGCTTTTTTCATTGTTCTGATCGGATTGATTATTTCTTCTGCCTTCCCGGCAATAATAGTTTATGCCCAGGAGCTTATGCCGAAAAATATCGGGATGGTATCGGGCTTGTTCTATGGCTTTGCCTTTGGAATGGGCGGCTTGGGATCAGCCATTTTAGGTTTTGTTGCCGATGCCACAAGCGTTGGTTTTGTCTATCATATCTGTGCTTTTCTTCCACTAATCGGGCTGGTTGCTTACTTTCTGCCTAATCTGAAAAAGATGCAGGTTGCAGCGGGCAACAATCTTTTTCAAAAGCATGATTGACTTTCTGTTTTAAATTTTCCGAGAAATAATCTTTAATACTTTCTCAGACAGTTGATTCCTTTTGTTTTGAGTGCAAATCAATGACTACTATCATTGCCGTAAATCCCCAAAACGGAACTGACAATTTATCGGTATCCAAGAAATCATTCATCAATCCGTGAACAAAGTAGGTGGTGAGTGAAATTATTGCTGCCAGAATAATCCCTTTCAGCCGCTTATCGGTCAGGCGCGACCAGGTGTTAATCGAAATATAAAATATGGTAATTCCCAAAATCAGAAAAGTCAGCAGTCCAAACAGCCCCGATTCGGAAAGCGGACCCAGGTATTCGCTGTGGGCATTTCCGCCGTCGCCTACATTGGTGCTGATGACTGTGCGGTTCTTTTTCACCTGATATTTTCCATATTGAAACATATATGTGCCGGGTCCGTAACCAAAAAATGGTCTCTCTTTAAACATGCTGATGGCACAATCCCAGCGGTTCAGGCGTTCCAGATTTGATGCATCGGATGAGATATTGGTCATGGATGTGAAATGTTCGGCAAGATTTGATGAAGATTCGCCGGAATTTCGTTCCAGATACATCACAATTTCGGTTTGAAACAGAAAAATCAACCCGAGAACAATCAGCGATGAAATAAACACCGGGCGAAACCGGATTTTCAACCTGATGATAACCCAAACCATAAATGCAACAATAATGCTCAGCCACGCAGCTCTGCTGTAGGAAAGCACAAACGCCACAAGCAAAATTGCCAGAATCAGACGTGAAATTCTTCTTGTTCGCAATGAATAATTTTTGCTCAAAGAAAAAAGCACAAAAAACGGCAGATACATGGCAAGCGCAGCGCCGTATGAAGTGTGGTCGTTATAAAACGGTGTAACCACATAATGCGCAGCCTGCCGATTCAACAATCCATATCCCCAATGGCGAGAAATGGAATAGAAAATCACTATCAGAAAGCCGGCTGTATAGAGCCAGACGTACTGATCCATCTTTTTATCGGATTTAAAGATTTCTGTTGTCAGAAAGAAGAAGGCAACAACAAACCAGATACGCACCATCAGGAATTTAAAGGAAACAACCGGCATGGAGCTGGTGAGGCTTGTTATGAAAATCCAGAAAAGATTTAAATAAATTGCCAGTGAAACAGGATGCAGTAATATTTTTCGGTCAAATTTTCGCTTGTGAATAATTTTTAAGAGGAAAAGAATCAGCACGCCGAAAAGTATGGGTTCCGTGGGAAGGAACATATCAAAGGCAAAGCCGGGCATCAGCCGGCTCAGTTCGATGGAAAGAGGCGCAAAAAATACAGCAATCCAGATGAGCTTGTCAAATGAAAAGAGAGCGATCAGTCCGATGGCAAGCATTACGGGCAGCACGTTGGCTGCCAGCGTCTCTTTTGCAACTACTGCCCAAAGGTTCAGCAATATAAACCCAATGGTTAAAGCATAAAAAAGTGTTATTTTCAGGGTATTCTCACGCATCGCGCGTCAATCGTTTTTTCGGTAATCAAGCAGAAGAAACACCAGAAGAGCCAGAAAAACAGCCGAAAAAGTGGAAAGCGTAACAATCAGCCACCGAACCGGGTAAGATTTTTTATCTGCCGGGAATGGATGTTCAACAATATGCGAATAGGTAATATCTTTCTCATATTCACTTAAATAAGTTCCATGTTGCGTGGTCAGCGAATCAATGACATTGAGCAGATAATCGAACCGTGCTTCAAGAATTCGGGTTTC
>CAYNOQ010000108.1:0-7964 GCA_964398855.1 uncultured Mariniphaga sp.
CATTTTGCAGAGTATTGTCTGCTGAAAGTAAAAATTGAGAGCTTTCAGAAACTTTCCCCAATTTGTCTTTCAGGTCAATAATAATCCGCTGAGCCGTTTTTACGCCAATCCCTTTGACTGTTTTCAGAACGCCGGTATTTCCGGTGGTTATGGCAGCCACAATTTCATCGGGAGTCAGCGATGAAAGCATCATAATTGCCGTGGCAGCGCCCACTCCGCTCACTGTAATCAGGTTGCGAAACAGGTCTCTCTCATTTTTTTCGGCAAACCCGTAAAAGATGTGTGCATCATCGCGAACTACCTGATGCAGAAGCAGAAGCGTTTCACTTTTTCCGTTTATTTTACTGTAGGTATTCAATGAAATATTGACAAAATAGCCGATATTCCCGGTGTCAATCACCACACTTGCCGGATGGAGATTGGAAATTTTCCCCCTGAGAAATTCATACATAAGCTAAAAGTTTAATAGTCCTCTCCTTCATCCGATTCAATATCAACACTCTCATCTTCCTGATTTATAGCCAAATCGTATTTTTTCAGTGGATCTTTGGAGATTTCCTCATAAATTTTCCGGTTTTTGTGCACATCAATTGCCAGATAAAGAGCCTGTCTGAATGAATCGGCAGATGCCTTATTTTCTCCGGCAATGGCATAGGCTGTGCCGTGTGCTGGCGAAGTCCGTATCACCGGAAGCCCGGCAGTGTAATTGACGCCGCGTTCAAAAGATGCTAATTTGAAGGGAATCATTCCCTGATCGTGATACATGGCTAAAATGGCGTCAAAATTCCGGTAGTTTTCAGAAGCAAAAAAGCCATCGGCAGGATATGGTCCTAAAACAATCATTCCCTCTTTTTTAGCCTGAATAATTGCCGGAATGATAATTTCCTTCTCTTCGCTGCCCAAAAGACCGTTGTCTCCGGCGTGCGGATTGAGTCCGAAAACGGCAATTCGCGGACGGGTGATGGCAAAATCTTCAAGTAATGACTTAGACATGGTGCGCAGTTTCGACAAAATTACCTCTTTCGTAATATGTTCCGGCACTTTTGAAAGGGGCATGTGGGTGGTAACCACGCCAACCCGCATGGTTTCACTCACCATGAGCATCAGGAAGTTGCCCGAATGGAAACGCTGTGCCAGAAATTCTGTGTGCCCCGGAAAATTAAATTTTTCGCTTTGGATATTATCTTTATTGATTGGGGCGGTAACTAACACGTCAATCAATCCTTCCTGCAGGTCGGTAACTGCCCTGTCGAGCGCTGAAAATGATGCTTCGCCTGCTTCAGGAGTAGATTTTCCCAGTTCCACGCGGATATTGTCATCAATGCAGTTCAGCACATGGGCACGTCCGGTGCCTGCATCCCTTGCCGAGCGGATATGATTGAGACTCAGGTTGCCGATGCCCAGCACCTTGCGGTAATATGCTGCTACTTTGGGCGAACCGTAAACAATTGGTGTACACATTTCCATGATGCGGGGGTCCATGAGCGTTTTCAGGATAATCTCGTAGCTGATACCGTTTATGTCGCCATGTGAGATTCCGACTTTAATAGTATTTGACATTTCTTATTTTCGGGATTAATTGTTGTTCTTAAAAGTGTGTAAAGTTACGTTTTAATTAAATGCTTTCAAAAAATGATAGAGCAGCCTTGTACCGTAACCGGTTCCGCCCTGCGGGCGGTAATGGCTTTTTTCGTGCAGAAATGCCACTCCGGCAATATCCAGATGCAGCCACGGATAATCGGTGAAGTGTTCCAGAAACTTCCCGGCAATGGATGTCTGCCCTTCCCGCGTTCCCAGATTGTTCAAATCGGCAACGGGTGACTTGAGCGGTTTGCCATATTCTTCCCAAAGCGGAACTTCAATAATCCGTTCATAGAGCTGTTGTCCGGTCTGTTTCATTTTTTCTAAGTGTGCGGGGCTGTTTCCCATGGCAACAATCGCCTGCGAACCGGCAATGATTTCAGCGGAACCGGTGAGTGTTGCCACATCAATTACCAGCACTGGATTGTGCTTTTTTGCATAAGCAAGAGCATCTGCCAGCAAAAGACGCCCCTCGGCATCAGTATTTTTGATCTCCACGGTGGTTCCGTCAAACATGGTGATTATGTCGCCGGGAACGTAGGCATTTCCATCGGGGCGGTTGTCGGTTGCCGGAACCAATCCTATCAGATGAAGCGGGAGATTGTTTTTTGCCACTGCATAAAGCGTTGCCGCAACCACAGCACCGCCACCCATATCGCATTTCATGTAATCCATTGATTTGGCAGTGGGTTTCAGACTGAGTCCCCCGGTATCAAAAACAACACCTTTGCCCACTAAAACCACCGGTTGTGAGTTCACCGGATTTTCCGGTTTCCACTCCATTATGGTGAATGTCGGCGGATCGATGCTGCCTTTGTTTACGGCAAGCAAACCGCCCATTGCCAATGCTTCAATTCTTTTTCGGTTGAGAACTTCCACCGAAAATCTAGCTTTTTTACCCATTTCCTCCATCTCTTTTGAAAACTGAACGGCAGTGAGATAAGAGAGCGGCTCATTCACTAAGTTGCGCGTCAGAAAAACAGCTTCCACAATATTTTTTAGTTCATTTAGCTGTGATTCACTTAGTTGTGCATCATGCAGAAATATTTCAGATAAGGCAAAATCCTCTTTGACTTTCTTATATTTTGTAAAAGTGTAGGCAGAAAGCAGCAATCCCTCCAAAAACGGAAGGACTAAACCCCTCCCCGATTTTCCGGTGATTTGCAAAGATGTTGTCTTTTCGGATTTCAGGATTTCAAAAAGTTTAGCTCCGGCTTCCCTTGCGGATTCCATCTGTTGCCAATCCTCCTTTTTCTCATCAATTTTATGAAAGAAGTAAATTTCAGGCTGTTTGTAAAAAGTCCACTCCTGTTTGTCTTTCAGCTTTTCATCCAAATAACCCGGATTCACTTCCGGGAAAGATGCAACCACATCAAAATCACTGAAAACAATGGCTGACGACATATTTGGTTTGAGCTGTGAAATGAATTCAATAGCGGGTATCATAATCTAAAATTTCTGCAAAAATACATAAAACTTATTTTTCTGAACAATTGTGTTTCCGAAGGTATTTCAACGGGGAAACGGTTGCTTTTGTTTTTGGAAAAGCGCTATATGTGTTTTAAGAGGTGCTATTTCTACTCCGTGACCGGCATGCTTTTTTAAAAATGGAAAAGCGTCCGGTTATCTGCCGGCAAATACAGGCAAATTTCGCTACTGCTTATTTCCCCTGTCTGAAAAGAATTTCCTTCTCCTCTTTGGTGAGCTTCTCATAGCCCGACTCGGCTATTTTTTCCAAAATGCGGTTAATTTCTTCCTGCTGCTCATGCTTCATCCGGTTATATTCGTGGTCATCCCGGGGTGGCGTTTGCTGTTTAAATGAAACTTTCATACGCTTTTTTGGTTTTTTGAACAGGTTTTCCATTTTTCCGATTGCTTCAACCAATCCTGCGCCCCAATCCTTCCCTTTCCGCAGTTGGGCAATATAGAACCAGCCCCACAAAGCGCCGCCAACATGTGCAATATTTCCGCCCGGGTTGGATGTGGAAATACTTAAAACCGAAAGTAAAACATAGAATGCAGCAATATATTTCAGTGGAAACTTTCCGATGAAAAAGAGATGGATTTCGCGTTGCGGGTCATACACGGCAATTGCCACAAGAATAGCAAAAACTGAAGCCGAAGCGCCCAAAAGAAGCGCGTTTACCGAGGATAGTGCCGGAGAAATATTATAAGCCAGCACATACAGCAGCGCGCCTGCCAATCCTCCAAGCAGGTAAACGCTGAGCAGTTTTTCACCTTCAAAACGATAGAGAAAAAGCTTCCCGAACCAGTATAAACCCAAAATATTAAAAATCAGGTGCAGAAAACCGGTATGGAGAAACATGTAGGTGACAGGCGTCCATGGGCGGCGCAGCAATGCTGCCGTATCTGAAGGAACAGAAAGCCACTTTACCAGTAGCAGCGGCTGCCCAATAAGAAAAAACAGCACACCAATCAGTTTAATCACTAAAAAGACACCTAAGTTGATATAAATCAGCCGGGTTAAGGCAGAGCCTTCTTTAAATGTCTGTTTAATGTCATCCCAAATTTCCATCAGTAAAAGTGCTTTGTTGTTTTATTCCAGTACTTTATAAGCAGAAATCCGAATAGCATTCCGCCTAAATGTGCAAAGTGGGCAACATTGCTGCCCGGTTGTGACAATCCTAAATAGAGTTCCAGAATACCGTAGCCGATTACGAAATATTTTGCGCGGATTGGAATTGGCGGAAACAGCAGCATAAGCTGTGTGTTTGGAAACAACATCCCAAAAGCCAGCAGCACACCAAAAACAGCTCCCGAAGCGCCAACAGTGGGAATATCCCTTTTCAGCTGAAAAATGCGCTCCATAAGGCTTAACCCTTCAGAGGCGTAAGCCGTGTTTTCAGGACTGTCGTACCAGGTGTTTATGAAATCGCGAACCTGAGCTGAAGCATTGGGAAGATTTTTCTTAACAAAGACGTCCAGCAAATCGGGCGATGGTGTGTTTCTGAATGCTTCCACAGCCTGATGAATCGATGAGAGTTCAATATGATTTACAAAAGTATGCAAGGCAACCGCACCTAATCCGGTTACAAAATAATAGACTAAAAAGCGGCGCGAACCCCAGACGCTTTCCAGCACCCGCCCAAACATCCAGAGAGCAAACATATTGAAAAACAGATGGGCTAATCCACCGTGCATAAACATATGAGTAACAATCTGATGCAGCCTGAATTTGTCAGAGCCGGGATAGTGCATTCCCAGATATTCAACTAAATTGATACCCCGGCTATCCAGAATCCAGGTAGCCAATAACAACAGCACATTGATTATTATCAGGTTTTTAACAACCGGCGGAATGGTATTCGCAACAGGACGATAATTCATTTTCTAAATTTTAATGTCATTGTGTGAAAATCTCTTTTGAAAAAATTTCAACCCCGCAAAATAACAACAAATTATTAGCTGTTGAAAAATTTTTCAATTTCTTCGAGGGTGAAAATGGAAAGCACTTTTTTTCCATCGGGGGTATAATTTGGTTTTGCACATGCAAAAAGCTTGTCAATCAAGTGAATAATTTCTTCCTGCGTCAACTCCGTGCCGTAGTTCAGTGCAGATGCTTTTGCCAGCGATGAGGCAACCTGTTCTCTCGCTTTTGACTTGGCATCCACTGGCGAATTTTTATACTCCTCTAACAGTTTTTCTAAAATAACTTCCGGCGAAGAGACTGCAAGCATTCCGGGGATACCGTTAATTACGAACGTGTTTTTCCCAAATTCCCGGATGTCAAATCCTAAGGAGAGTAAATCTCCGGTAATATTTTTCAGCAACTCGGCATCGCCGGCATTCAGTTCGATAGTTTTTGGGAAGAGCTGCTGCTGACTGGCGGCAGATTCGGATTTTAACACTTCCATAAACTGCTCATACAGAATCCGCTCATGGGCACGCCGCTGGTCAATCAGCATAAGTCCCGATTTCACCGGCGAAAGAATATATTTCTGTTTCAGTTGCAACACTTTTTTGAAAGAACCTCCCTCCAAAGTTTTCGGGCTCCATCCCGAATCCTGTGGTGCAACATCCTGATCTTCCGGTTTCAGCACCAATTGTGCTCCTTTATACAAATCCTCCCAACGACTGAATTGCTTTTGCTCCGTTTGCCGGCTTTGGGGCATTTTGAAAGATGACGGTTTTTCCTGTTCAAAAGGATTATACTCCGGATTTATGGTGATATTCGGATACTGAACATCGGTATTGTCGCGCTTTGCAATCGGAATTTCAATGCTGCCGTCCTGATCGAAATCAATGGAAGGCACAACATTATGTTTTCCCAGAGATTCACGGACAATAGCAAAAATAAGCTGCCAGATGGCGCGTTCATCTTCAAATTTAATTTCAGTTTTTGTGGGGTGAACATTAATATCTATGGAAGCAGGATTAATTTCCAAAAAAAGAAAATAGGAAGGGAAAGCATCGGATGACAGCAGTTTTTCATAGGATTGCATAACTGCCCGGTGAAAATAGGGATGACGCATGTAGCGCCTGTTCACAAAAAAGAACTGCTCGCCCATTGTTTTGCGGGCAAATTTGGGTTGTCCCACAAAACCGGATATGGTTGTCAGGCTGGTTTTTTCACCGATAGGTATCAGGCTGTGGTTGATGGTTTTTCCGAAAATATCGACAATTCTGCGCCTGAGATTGCTTTTTGGCAGCTCATAGAGTTGCGCATTGTTGTGAAAAACGGAAAACCGGATTTCCGGATTGGGCAACGCCACCCGGTGTATTTCATTAATAATGTGCTTTAGCTCCGTGGTGTTTGCTTTCAGAAACTTACGGCGCGCAGGCACATTGAAAAACAGATTTTTTACGGTGATTGAAGTTCCGTTGGAACACCCGGCAGGTTCCTGCCTTTTCACCTCCGTTCCCGTTACATGAATAAAGGTACCTACTTCATCTTCCACTCGCTTTGTGCGCAGCTCAACATCGGCAATAGCAGCGATGGAAGCCATCGCCTCACCGCGAAATCCGAGCGTTCTGATGGAAAACAGGTCGTTGGCAGCGCTGATTTTTGATGTGGCGTGGCGCTCAAAAGCCATACGTGCATCGGTTGGCGACATTCCGCACCCGTTGTCGGTTATCTGAATCAGGGTTTTTCCGGCATCCTTGATGTGAATGATAATTTCATCAGCACCGGCATCCAATGCGTTCTCAACCAGCTCCTTCACTACCGAAGCAGGCCGCTGAATCACTTCACCGGCGGCAATCTGATTGGCTACCGAGTCCGGCAATAATTGAATAATATCGCTCACTTGAAGATGATATCAGAATAAAAAAAGAGATACACTATAAGCGCAAAAATCATAATCAAAACAATCAGGCGGGTGTTGGATGCTCTTCGCTCCTTCTCTGTCGAACGGGATAGCCCCCCTTGCGCCTGCCGAAACTGCCCTTTGATGTTGGGGCGATAAGGCGTGTTGTTCTCCTCTTTCTCCTTTGGAATACCTAACTCTTCACGGATGCGCTGTTCTCTCTCGTCGCGCTCCTCCTTGTCGGGGTCCCAAAATCGCGGAGTGAGATTGAATTTTTTTGCAGCAGGTGTATGAAAAAATTTTCCTATCATAACCGTCACCAATTTTATTGCAAAGATAAGGTTTATTCAGGAAAATATGGTAAGCAGGGCGCAATCAAATTCTAATACAGGGAGATGTGGGGAGGGAGGAGATTAGGTGGGGATTGGTGCTCAAAAATTAACTAAGTTTTTTAGAAATGTTTTAACTTATCTTTATACTTTGGGGGAGATAGAGAGGCTTCTATTTTTTTAATACAATTCCAGGTTAATCGGAACAGACTGGTCTGGCGATGTTTACGGGTTTTAAAGAAATGAAATAGATTCCACACATCGTGCGGAATGACGCCGTTTTGTATGGCACAGGATTGTTTTCAGGCGGCACAGTCGCCTGAAAACAATCAATACAATATATTTAATGTAGAGTCATTTTTCGCTCTGCGAAAAATCTTCAGATAGCTGCAAATCCCGGGTTCAAAGTTTCAAATTCCGGTAAAAAAGAATACTGATGCCACCGATGAGTAAACTCAATACAGATGTTGACGAATTAAGGAACCGGCAAAAATCTGCGGGAGATCACTTCGACACACTTCGACCACTTCGACACACTTCGACAAGCTCAGTGTCCGGTAGCTAAGCTTTCGTGTATTTGTAGCAAAAACTCAAAAGAAAACCCACCAAAGAAAACGCGGAGAACCACAGAGAATAACTTATGTGTCTAATATGGTTCAGAGTTCAGAATTTCGAGACTACAAACAATCTCCCTCTTATTTCACGCAAAGTCGCAAAGTTTTACCTGTCTTCGGCAGTCATTAATGTGCAACTAATCTCCTTATCCCCACTTAATCACTACTTAATC
>CAYNOQ010000109.1:0-7930 GCA_964398855.1 uncultured Mariniphaga sp.
TTTCGGTTCCGTTGAAAGCCATGTGCTCGGCAAAATGCGCCAGCCCGCGCTGGTCCTCATCCTCGTCAATCGAACCGGCTTTTACCACAAGCATCAGCTCTGCGCGGTTTTTTGGCTCACTGTTGGCACGCACGTAATAGGTCATGCCGTTATCTAAGACTCCTTTTGAGAGTTTCGGGTCTAAAGGAATCGGGTCATTCAGGTTGAATGTCTGCTGCGCCCCTGCAAACAGTGGCAGGAGGAGCAAAAGTGTATAAATTATTCGTTTCATCTTTTGTATATCTGATAATAAATTAATATTCAAACTTTTGGCAAATTACTTATTGCAGAAGCGGCTGAACGGCAAAGGCGAAAGCATCCTCCTCATTGGAGGGAGCCGCCTTAAAACTGTTTCGTATCGCTTCCGGCGCATTGGCTGCAATGAATGAATGTCCCGTGAAGCGAAGCAGGTCCAAATCGTTGAAATCATTGCCTATTCCCACGGTTTCTTCGGGAAAAATCCCCAGCATTTCACACAAATGCCCCACCCCGTTTCCTTTGGAAACTTCACGGTGAAACACCTCAACCCAGATGTATCCTTTTGATATGGGCGATGATGCGCGTATCACGCGGACTTCCTCAAAACGTTCTTCAATATCTGTTTTCATCTGTTCAAAAACCGTCTCATTTTCAGGAATAATCAGCATAAACTGGCAAAGTCCGCCGGCAAGTTCCCCGTTAGTTGGCAACTGTTGTTGCACCGACCTGTGAAATGAAAAATAACGGTTGAACTCCTCGCACTCCTGCTCTCCCCGATGATACCAAAGCCTGTGATTTTCCGGTGCCTCGTCAAATGCATAAAAATTATAGTCCTGCCCCACAAAATATTGAATGAGCCGGTTGGATGAGCTGCTGCTGATATTTTGATGATACAGATGTTCTCTTTTTTTCCAGTCGTAAACACCTGCTCCCGAAGAATATACAATATAATCAAACGGGATATGGTTGGGAATAACTTCCATCACTTTCCGGAGATTTCTTCCGGTTGCCACTACCCTGACAATCTGCTTTTCACCAAGCAAACGAAGTGACTCTAAGCTTTTTTTACTGATAGAGTGATCATTCCTCAAAAAAGTTCCATCTAAATCGGTTGCAACAAGCTTACTATTTTTCATTGAGCTAAAATTGTCAGTTTTCAAAATTCCTGATAAATCTTTCGTTTTCCCTTTCGGATTTCATTCCGTTTTTCATGCTTAACAAACCGACAAAAATAGTGATTTTATGCCAATTGAAAGAGCTACTGCAAAAAAGAGACAATACATGCAGTTTCAGGCATTTGTCAGAAATAATGCTTCCGATGGCACAGCTTGCCAAAAACGATGAAAACAAAAAACCTAATAAAACCTGCACCGTTTCATTCTTAAACCGATTTTATGATTGAACGCTGTTTCACATTAACGTAATCTGTTATCTTTGTCATTTATTTTAATCAGAAAAGAGAATTTAGCATGAAAATAGCGCTGATAGGTTACGGGAAAATGGGGAAAGAGATTGAGAAAATTTACCTCTCCCGGAACCATCAAACCGGACTAATCATTGACATCAACAACTTAGAAGAACTTACAGTGGAAAATCTTCGCAAGTGCGATGTTGCCATTGAGTTCACCACTCCATCAACGGCAGTTGACAACTATTTCAAATGCTTTGATGCCGGCATTCCGGTTGTCAGCGGAACCACCGGCTGGCTCGATCGCCGGGAAGAAGTTTATCAGAAATGCAAAGAAAAAGAGGGTACATTTTTTTATGGAAGCAACTTTTCTGTGGGAGTGAATCTCTTTTTTGAGCTGAACCGGAAGTTAGCTGAAATGATGACACAATTCCCAGAGTTTAAGCCCGCAATGCGGGAGGTGCATCACACGCAAAAACTGGATTCGCCCAGTGGAACAGCGCTCACGCTGGCAAATGATCTTATCGGAATTATTCCTTCCCTGAAAGGCTGGGAAGAGAATAGCGAAGTGGAAGAGGGCATACTTGCCATCACTTCGGAGCGCGAGGGAGAAGTTCCCGGAATTCACAGTATAAAATATGACTCCGATGTCGATTTCATCGAAATCACGCACAGCGCCAAAAGCCGAAAAGGATTTGCGCTTGGCGCCGTTTTGGCTGCTGAATTTAGTATGGGCAAAAAGGGAATTCTCACCATGAAAGATATGTTGAAAATTTAATATCCGCCACATGACAAAAAACACTAAAAACGCTAAATGGCTCAGCTTCATCACGGTTGCAGCTTTATATCTCCTGTGGGTAATCTGGTTAGGCAACTACTGGTGGCTCATCGGATTAGCTCTCATTTTTGACATCTACATCACGAAAAAAGTGCACTGGGCGTTCTGGAAAAAGAAAAATCCGCCCGACGGGAAACAGACGAAATTTGTGGAGTGGGTGGATGCAATCATTTTTGCGGTGATTGCGGCTACGTTTATCCGTATGTTTTTCATTGAGGCATACACCATTCCCACTTCATCCATGGAAAAATCGCTTTTGGTGGGCGACTATCTCTTTGTGAGCAAGGTGGCTTATGGTCCGAAAACGCCGAACACGCCGCTCTCTTTTCCATTTGTGCACAACACCATGCCGCTTTCCTCCACAAAAAAATCTTATGTGGAATGGCTGAAACAGCCCTACAAACGGCTGAAAGGATTTGGCAAAATCAAAAATGATGATGTTGTGGTTTTCCATTTTCCCGAAGGCGATACGGTAGCGTTGTTCCTTCAAAATCAAAGCTATTACCAGTTAGAGAGAACCTACGGACGGGCAAACGTATGGAACAATCCGCGCAATTTTGGCGAAGTGGTTTCGCGCCCGGTGGATAAGCGGGAAAATTACATCAAGCGGTGCATAGGAATTCCCGGCGATGTGATTGAAATGACCAACGGGCAGGTTAAGGTGAACGGTACACCGCAGCCACACTTCAAAGGCATACAGCACAACTATATCGTCAACACCAACGGAACTTCCATCAACCGCAAATCACTCGACAAGCTTCATATTGCCGAAGATGACCGCACTGCCTTTTCAAACGAACGGTACATGTTTCCGCTCACAGAGGAAAATGCGGAAAAATTAGAAGATTTTGCCAATGTAACTTCCGTTAAAAAGATTGAAGAGGAGCCCGGAACATGGGACGAGAATATTTTTCCACACAGTAAAAACTATCCGTGGAATGTGGACAATTTCGGTCCGCTGACTATTCCCCAAAAGGGAAAAACCGTTCAGCTCACCGTTGAAAATTTGCCCATTTACAAGCGGATTATTTCCGTTTACGAAGAGAATAAATTAGAAGTGAAAAACGAAACCATTTATATTAACGGCGAAGCTGCCGGCAGCTACACTTTCAAAATGGATTACTACTGGATGATGGGCGACAACCGCCACAACTCCGCCGATTCGCGCATGTGGGGTTTTGTGCCAGAAGATCACATTGTGGGAAAAGCGAGCTTCATCTGGTTGTCTCTGGATAAGGACAGAAATCTGCCCGGGAAGGTCAGAATCAACCGAATGTTTCGGTTTATAAAGTAGGCTAAATATAACTTTTTCAACAGGATAACACTTTTATGTTATCCTTTTTTTTATCTTCGAAAGAAAATTAAATGCTATGAGTGCCGTCATTATCATTCTTCTCATTCTTGCTATATTGCTGGTAATCTTCACTTTGCAGAACTCATTTGAAATTACCATCAATCTGTTTTTCTGGGAAATACCGGATGTTCCGCTGGTTTTGCTCATTCTTGGCTGTGTATTATTAGGGTACATCATTGCCAGCGTCTATTTCTATCCGCGAACATGGAAACTGAAACGAGATTACAAACAAGTCATGAAGTTAGTTCCCAAACCGGAGGCGAAGGAGGCAAAAAAGCCCGGACCGGAAGGTTTCGAGATTGCAGAGGATGACGAAGAATCAGGTTTTTTCAGGGAAGAGTAATGGCGCATCAGGCAATTCTTCTCAGCACGGCAACTTTTCCGCCGGTGCAGTTTTTTTCCAAATTTTTGCTGTTTGAAAAAGTGTTTATCGAACAGTTTGAAAATTTCACCAAGCAGACCTACCGCAACCGCTATGAAATTTCCGGCGCAAACGGCATTATCTCCCTGATTGTTCCGGTGGTAAAAGGGCGCGGAAGAAATGTAAAAATCAGGGATTTGCGTATTTCTTATGACACGGAATGGCAGCGCAACCAATGGCGAACCATTTTTTCCGCTTACAATTCATCACCTTTCTTTAATTTTTATGAAGATGAAATTTATCCGTTTTTCAATGAAAAATGGGAGTTTCTTTTCGATTTCAATCTGGAAATCATTGAATTGCTGTGTGAATTATTGGACATTGAAGTTTCCCCTGAGCTGACCGGCAATTTTGAGGGAATACCGGAAAACACGCTGAATTTCCGCGAGGCGCTTTCGCCAAAAAAGCACAGGGCAGCTGCTGACCCGCACTTCAATCCGCAGCCCTACACGCAGGTATTTGAAGAGAAACAGAAATTTATGTCCAATCTGAGCATTTTGGATTTACTTTTCAACGAGGGTCCAAACAGTCTGAATATTCTTGAAAACTCAATCCAAAAAAACCATACCTGAATGAAAGATTCAGCGAAAATTCTATTTTTGACGAAGTGAATGATTAACAATGCGGGAAGCAAATTTTTAAATCAAATGAACCGGAGAGCAACAAAAGCAATTTTTATTCAAAAAGCATCGCTGCTGCTTTTTCCGGTAATCTATTTTATCATTGCCGCCTATTTCCGGCAGCTGTTGGGCAATCTCTCTCTCCGCTCCTGCGACCCGGAATATATCTATTTTATGAGCGGAATGACCATGGCTGACGGCACAATAAAAGTCGGGCATTTTGACAATCCCGGAACACCGCTTCAGCTCTTAATGGCACTGATTTTCAGAATAGTATATTTTATCCGTTCTACGCCTGTTCCTTTTGTTGAAGATATTTTCATGCACCCCGATTTGTATCTGGGTATTGTCAGCCAGACAATTGCAGCACTCACAACGCTGTTGCTGCTCTACGCCGGCATGAAAGTTCTGAAAGTCACACGAAATATTGCCTATGCCCTACTTTTTCAGACTGCTGTTTTTCTTCCGGTAATCTGGTACGATCTCGTCGGACGGGTAACACCGGAGCTGCTTATGCCGTTTCCGGTGATTCTGCTTATGGTTCTGCTTGTTTCAATCTATTTCAAAAACAGAAAAACAACCTCAAAGGAGTTGCTCCTTTTCAGCCTGATTTCGGCATTCGGACTGAGCATAAAACTCTCCTATCTGCCGCTGTGGATTTTGCCGTTTTTCGTTATTTACGGCTGGAAAAATAGATTTCTGTTTGTAGGCGCTTCGGTTGTTCTTTTCCTGATTATTGCCCTTCCGATGACGCTTCGCATCGGTGTTTTTGCCGGCTGGGTGAAAGATCTTTTTCTGCACAGCGGGCAATATGGCGGCGGCGACACAAACATTATTGATTTCGTTTCGCTGACACTTAATCTGAGAGAGCTGTACGGTTACGAAAAGCGCTTTTTTTATCTCTTTTTTGGAGTGATTATCGTGCTTGCCGGCTATTTTTTCTATTTCAGAAAAAGAGCGAACAAAAAAATCGCATGGCTGGCAGTTACTCTGATTGCAACTGTTTTGCTGCAAATTATTCTGGTTGGAAAACATTATGCGCATCACTATTTTATACCCGTTATGATGCTGCAACCGCTGATGGTTTTTATTCTTGCCGAACTGATAAAAAAGTTCTTCCCGGGGAAAACCGGAAATGGTCTGATTTATCCGGGAATTGCGCTCTTTTTTGTGTGGCAGTTTCAATTCAACAAACAATGGCTGCCTATCAAAACCGAAGCCATGGAAACCGATATTGAAAACCGGATGCAAACCTGGCATGTGGCACAATCACTTGAAAAAGACTGCTATAAAATTATTGCGTCGCAAAATTACGGAAGCCCTTTTATTGAATATACGCTGATGTACAGCATTGCTTGGGCAAACAATCAAAAGAAATCGGAATATGGGGAAATTCTTGATAAGCTTTATCCGAATGCGTACATTTTTTTTACGTGGGACAACTCATTGAGATTCTGGGGCGATAAGTTTAATGCTGAAGCTGTGAAAAGCTCTGGGAAACCCGTTTATCTCTATTTGGAGCAAAACGAAGAGGAGCTTTACATTCGGACAATCAACAAATTACAGGAAGAAAACGATGGGCAGTTTGCTGTGGATAGAGATTTAATTTTCAAAAATCAAGCGACAAAAGAAGCGATTTACAGGTTAAGTTTTAAACACAGCGAAAGCGACAACCTGAAGTGAATCAGCAAAATACAATAAAACTTAGGGTTTTCTTAAATCACATTAAAAAGCATAGATATTTTACAATTTCTACCATCAATATTTTTAATATTGACATATTAATAAGAATCAACGCCGGCTAAATACCGAACAGGTTTATCATCACACATTAAACTCTTACGGAGTATCGGGTTCAGTGAGTTTCGTTACCCCGGATTGCGCCTGTGGCTTATCCGGGGTTATCAATATTTTATTCCTGCGGAATAGGAGGAAAGCCTCCATCAGCACTCGTCCCTGTCCCCCTTAGCAAAGCCTGCCTGCCTGCCGGCAGGGGGGAACTAAAGGGGGATTGGTTTGGGAGAAAAGAAATTGAGGAGGATTGACCATGCGTAAATCCTGATTAGCTATTGTTTATCAGATAATTATTAGTTTTATACTGCAAATACTGCTAAGTTTCATCAATAATTCTTACATAAAACAATATGCCTGGGAAATACAATAAAAATCTTAAACCATTTGCCCGTAATCTCAGAAAGTTTGGCACTAAAGGAGAAGCCATGCTGTGGCTGAATGTTTTAAAGGCAAAACAGCATTGGCAATATCAGTTTAACAGACAATTCATCATTGGAAATTATATCGTTGATTTTGTTTGTAGAAAATTAAAACTGATTATTGAAATTGACGGATCATCCCATCTTGCGAAAAGTGAAGAGGATTATATACGTCAGAAATTTCTTGAATCACAAGGATATACCGTACTGAGATTTCCTGAATCTTTAGTTGTTTTCCGAATTGATGAAGTAGTTGCAGAAATTGATTATGCAATACAATGTATAGAAGAAATGCGGGAGAAAAGGGAGCCGGAGGATTAAGGAAAGGTTTTGTGGAGATTGAGCAGCCAGTCCCTCTTAATCCCCCCTGCCCCTCTTTGCTAAGGGGGGACGAGCTTTGATGAAGACGATGCGCAACAGCAGCGCCCGTCCTCCTTTTTTAAAGGAGGTGGCTGAGGTACGAAGCCGGAGGATTAGTTCGGGAATAAAAATTGATACTTCACTTTCTAAAAACCAATCATATTATACTTTTTCCTACCGGAAAACCAATCCCCCCCTGCCCCTCTTTGCTAAGGGGGGACGAGCTTTGATGAAGACGATGCGCAACAGCAGCGCCCGTCCTCCTTTTTTAAAGGAGGTGGCTGAGGTACGAAGCCGGAGGATTAGTTCGGGAATAAAAATTGATACTTCACTTTCTAAAAACCAATCATATTATACTTTTTCCTACCGGAAAACCAATCCCCCTTAATCCCCCTTCGCCAAGGGGGACAAAGAAAGTGCTACGATGTGCGGAAGTGCAAAAAATAAAATATAAAAACTTATGTGCCCTAATATGGTTCAAACAGGGTTTCTTATTTTTCATAACTCTGATACTCACAGCCTTATACCTTCGCGTCTTTGTGTTCAGTTTTTCCTGAAACTTGGAACTATGAATTTGGGACTTTAATCTTATGTGCTCTAATGTGTCTATGTGGTTCAAACGGGGCTTCTCTCTTCATCTTGTTCAATACTCCTTCTCCCCTTTCATCGCTTTTTCGTCATCGGGGATTTTAATCATC
>CAYNOQ010000110.1:0-7726 GCA_964398855.1 uncultured Mariniphaga sp.
TCACGAAGTGTTGGGGCACATATTTAAAAACTTTTGTATCGGAAAGTAACCACTACAAAACAAACAAATAACAAAACGATAGAAAGTATAGTAAAGCCCTGATTTTAGGGCTTTTTTGTTCTCATAAAGTTGTTATTTGTTTTGTGAAATTTGCTATTTATTAAGCTTATTTTTGTACCTTTGTTGTACCTCATCAGGTAAGGTACAAATTTTCAGGGAATTTCCCTTTTTATTTTGCGCTTAATTGCACTTAAATATACTTAATGATATTAAAAGATATTAAATGAGCTCTAATATTAAGGTACAAAGGATTTGCGAACATTGCGGTAATGAATTTACAGCCCGGACTACTGTAACCCGTTTTTGTTCTCATAAGTGTGCAAATGCAGCACACAAGCAAAGATTAAGGGCTGATAAGATAAAAAGCAGCAATAAACAAACCCGGCAAATTATAATTCAACCCATTGAACAATTGAAAGCAAAGGAATTCTTGACAGTCCGGGAAGTTTCACACCTTTTAAACTGTTCTGTACGTTCAGTTTATTACTACATTAACAGCGGAACTATTAAAGCCATCAATTTAGGGAAGAGAATGACGAGGGTAAAACGTTCAGATATTGATAAATTATTTAACCAGACTGAACCCGCAGCACCTCAACAAAAACAAACAGAGTTTAAAATATCCGATTGTTACACACTTATAGATGTTCAGGAGAAATTTGGTATTTCAGCCAAAGCATTACAGGAAATAATCAAACGGAACGGCATACTTAAAATAAAAAAAGGAAGGTTTGCATACATTCCAAAAACAGTAATTGAAAAAATATTGAGTTAAACACAAAGCATAAAAGACAATGGCTACAAAAGTAAAATTAAGACAAAAGGTAATTTCAGGGAATAGAATGAGCTTATATTTAGACTTTTACCCTGCTATTCCACATCCCGAGACAGGGAAACCCACCCGCAGAGAGTTTTTAGGGCTTTACATTTTTAACAAGCCCCACACACCAATTGATAGGCAGCACAATACAGATGTAATGAGAATTGCAGAAAGTATAAGACAGAAACGAGATAACTTTCTAAACAAGCCTGAAATATACAGCCAGTATGAAAAGGAGCAATTAAGATTAAAGGAATTAGGCGAAATGAATTTTGTTGAATACTTCAAAAAATTGGCATACCAGCGTAAAGAAAGTAACCATGCCAACTGGATTTCAGCTTTAAATTATCTTAATGAGTTTACAAATGGAAAATTAAAATTTACTGATCTTAACGAAAGGTATTTTGATGACTTCAAAGAATATTTGCTGACTACTAAAAGCAGAAGGAGCAATAAAACAGCCCTTTCCCGAAATTCAGCCGTTTCTTATTTCAACAAAGTTAAAGCAACGTTAAAGCAAGCATACAGAGACGGCATACTTCAAACCGACCTGAACGCCAGAATAGAGCCCATCAAAGCAGCCGAAACAAGACGGGAATACCTGACTATTGAAGAACTCAACAGGCTTGTAAAAACCCCCTGTTCAATTCCTTTACTTAAAAATGCAGCCCTTTTTTCAGCCCTTACCGGATTAAGATTTTCAGATATTTCTAAATTAGTTTGGAGTGAAGTACAATATAGCGAACTGGAAGGCTATTATTTACAGTTCAGGCAAAAGAAAACTAAAGGCGTCGAGTTTTTACCAATTTCAGAACAGGCTTTTTTATTATTAGGCGAACGCAAAGAACCCACAACAAAAGTATTTGAGGGTTTAAAGTATTCTGCATACATGAATATACACCTAAAGGAATGGATATTTAGAGCTGAAATAACAAAGGATATTACTTTTCACTCTTTTCGGCATACTTTTGCAACCTTACAACTTTCACACGGAACTGATATTTATACCGTTTCAAAATTATTAGGACACAAAGACCTGAAAACAACTCAGATTTATGTAAAAATAATTGATAAGGACAAGCAAAAAGCAGTAAACAAAATTAAATTAGATTTTGGAACAGATAAATAATAATGTTTATTTAGACAGTAATTTTTTAAGCATAAAAAACAATGATACTAACTTTCTTATTAATTATCCCATACAGCATTGATGTTTAATTCACTGTGCAAATTAATTTTAAAAATATTCTTTCACAATGTGTTTTTGGTTGACATTTTTGCTTCAAATACATTGGCTACTCCAATAAGACTTTTAATAAACAGTCCTTTAAGTCGTTATAAAAAAAGATTATGAACTTAGTATAGAACGATGTGTTTTTACACGTTGAAAAAGAAACTCTCGATTCTTATTTTGATAGATTAGGTTTATTACAGTTCTTTGATTTGTATAATTTCCTACAACAGTCTGAAAATATAAGATTTACATACTCAAAAAACCAACAATCAAGTTTTAATGAGTTTTTTGAGATAATACAAAAAGAGTATGCATCATATTTCGGGCTTGATATAATTGCCTCTATGTGCCGTTTTGCCCTTATTGCTTATCGAGTATCGATGATACTCTCTGCGCTTCGTATTATGGAGCATGGCAACATTAGTTCAACGATGGTATGTACTAATGAAGATTATCAAGGTACCATTACAATAATTAAAACACTATTGAAACACACAGCAAAGATATATCAAAGTCTAATGCCATCCATTGATATACCTCGTACTTCGTCCGAGCCTACTCTAATTCGGCAACACTTCTGCGATAGTTTGCCTGTCGATTTCAACTGTAAAACCTATTTATCCATTGCCAAGCAATTACAAATAGCGGAAAAAACAGCCGATAAATACATTAAATCTTTTTGTCTGAGAGGCACGATATGTCACGAAGCACACGGCAGATATTCTAAATCTGTAAAAAATTAATTTTACAGATTGTCAAAACTTGTCAAACCCATATGTTTTCTTTGCAAAAATGCACCTGATAACTTTCTCATTTGTTTCCTCTTGTTTGTGAATAATTTGTTTATTTTCGCCATTACATGACAAGTCATTAAAATAAAAGTCTAAACAAGAAAGATTATGCTTTTCACAAATAAAATCAAACTATTGAGAGAAGAACGGGGATTGCTACAACGCCAATTATCTGCTTCTTTGGAGATAGATACGCCGATGTACAGTAAAATTGAACGTGGTGACCGTCCGGCAAAACGAAAACAAGTTGTCGCCATAGCTCAAGTACTCTCTACTGACGAAACAGAGCTACTAACGCTTTGGTTGGCGGATAAAGTAACCGCATTTGGAAAATAGTTTTGACCGTGCACTTGTTCCTATTGATATTGATGTGATAAAACAAGTTTCATGAGCAGTTATGAGCAAGATTAAAGAAAAAGACGAAGAACAATATAATGCTTTGATTGAAAATATAAAAGTTTGATTGATATGACACTTCCATTAGATAAACATATTGACACAAGAATTTTAGCACAAATCTATAACAATACGGTTGCTACATACAAATTCTATTGGTTTGTAGCATTACTTGATATTGTTGTTAAAGAACAACGCCGACAAATTTCATTTTGGGAAATTATTGTTGGAATGATAGCGGAAGCGTGGTATCCAATACATTATTTTCGATTGTCTTTTGGAAAATCCGACTCGCTTTATGACCAAATTATTGCATTGCAAAAAGAGTTGAACATTCCGATTGATGCCAATAAAAACGACATAAGAAAGCAAATTATAAATAATTTAGACAATCAACGAGTAAAAAATTTGTTGCGTGTTTTTACACTAAATGTGCCATATCGTTTTCTGTCTCCGTGGATTAGCTATACAACTGATAACGAAGTTGTAAATTTATCTCAATCGTTTTCAAATAATTGTGTTTACGCAATAACAGGAGGAGAAACGATAGAGATAAATCCCAAATGGGAACAATATCTTAATGATAACTATCTGATATTAAGAGATTTTTCATTTTGGAATTTGACAGTTTTCCTGCAAAAGCGAAATCCAAATGTTCCAGATTTACCGTCAAAGTTAGTTAAACCAATTCAGCGTGATTCATTGACAAAACAAAGGCATTTTTGGAATACTTATATTGAGCTCAACGGCTCAATGAAATGTATCTACACAGGAAAGGCTTTGTACAAAAAGGAATATGATTTAGACCATTTTGTGCCTTGGAGTTTTGTGTCACACAACTTGTTGTGGAATTTATTACCTTCCGATTCAAGTATAAATTCTTCAAAAAGCAACAATTTGCCTCAATTGGATAAATATTTGCGACCATTTGCGCTAATGCACCAAAAGGCAATTCAAGCAATTTATCCCAAAAATCCAAATAACAAATTGCTCGAAGATTATCTGACTTTGCATAACTCGTTATCAGAATTAGTACAATTCTCAGAAAATGATTTTGTCAATATATTTCAGAAAACATTCTCGCCATTAGTTCAGATTGCTGAAAATATGGGGTTTAAGTATTGGCAAACTCCATTGTCTCAATAAACTATGAAAAAGATAAAAAATAATCCACATTTAACAGCAATCGAAAGAAGAACACTATCCTTTCCAACTCGTCTTTTGAAAGAACGAAAATTGTTGATTGGCGATATTTTAGATTTTGGTTGTGGCTTCGGTTATGATACCGACCAACTAGAAAAATCAGGTTTCAATATTGTTGGCTACGATAATTATTATCGCCCTGAATTACCTGAAAAACGTTTTGATACGATAATCTGTAATTATGTGCTAAATGTATTAGAACCTAACGAGCAAGCGGAAGTCTTAATGTCGGTATCTGAACTACTCAAACCAATGGGAAAAGCATATTTTTCAGTAAGGAGGGATTTGAAAAAAGAAGGTTTTCGTACCCATTATGTTCATAAACAACCAACATATCAAAGCAATGTGATTTTGCCATATAATAGTATATTTAAAAATAATAATTGTGCAATATATGAATATCAGCATTTTAATCAAATAAAGAAAGTAAAAAATGAATGTCCGTTTTGTAATTTGAATCCAAAAGTGGAATTGATAAGCGAGACAGCAACAGCAGTTGCTTTTTTAGATAGTTTCCCTGTAAATCAAGGACATACTTTAATCGTTCCCAAACGGCATGTTGCTAATTATTTTGAACTAAGCATTCACGAGCAGCGGGCATTGTGGTTGTTAGTAAATCGGTGTAAAACAATCATTGAAAAACGTTTTAATCCCGACGGGTTTAATGTTGGAATAAACGTAGGAGAAACAGCAGGACAAAGTATTTTCCACGTTCATATTCATTTGATACCTCGATACAAAGGAGATGTGAAAAATCCGCGAGGTGGAGTAAGAGGAGTTATACCGAACAAACAAAATTATTAGAATATGGCAACAGAAAAATTATACGATGTGTGGCAAGGCGAAACCCTAAATGGGAAATCCGCTTTGAAGAAACTATTCACCTATTTACTGATTATGGCGTAGGTCCTTCTGATCTAACAACTGCAAGAGGTAAAACGCTCGGCGCTGGTTATGAACTCTATATTTATGCTTTCTTTGTTGGGCTTTATGCCGATAAAAAGAGAGTGTTGAACGTAGAAACCAAAACTTTTGGTCAACCTATTCAGTATTGGGGAAATTTGGAAAACAGAAAGTTGCGCAAAGCATATCCCCATTTGAGAGAATATATTTTTATTGCACTGCTCGCTAAAACTGATTTGGATTTAATTGCACTCGAAAAGGGTAATATAGCTGTCAGTCAAGCCGTAGATATGCTAAAAGACACAATGGAGCAGTATGCTAATTATGGCTTTTATACCATAGAAGAAAAAATGAAAGATAATCCTAATTACTTTTACAAAAATACAGGTTTTTTGGATATGATTTTAGAGTTAATAAATCCAATGTCTAATGGTAATGATGCTGAAATAGAAGAATTATAACACAGATTAAACAGTATGCCCGAATCTCAAAACATAGAATACAAATCCTCGTGGCATGATAATTACCTCGATTGGATTTGCGGTTTTGCCAATGCGCAGGGTGGCTAAGATATTTACAACAAAGAAGATTTGACTAAGTTAGGACTGAATGAAAGGTAAATAAAAGCGGTGTTATATGTGAAAGAAAAAGGGGAAATTACAAATCACTGCTGGTGCATTAAAAATTAAAGCATATTATCAAATAAATTATACTGTAGTTCTTTGACATTTTGATTGACTTGAGTCATGGTAAGCAAATCACATACCCGATAATTAGATTTCCAGCAAGTCTTCCCATTTAGTTGTATAACGTTTTGACAGGTGCTCCTGCTTGAGTCTCCATGTCCGGTCTTTGCCCTGTGCTGCCAGCCGCACGGTATCCCTTCCATAAGAGCTGTTCAGCAGGTCAACCACTTTGTAGAGGTTTTTCTGCTTCACCCGATCCACCTTGTCAAATATATTCAGTTGTACCTGATTTTCGGGAACAATTCCAGAAACAATCACACCTGCTTTATGGTAGGAGTAGCCGGGTTTAAAAATTGCCCCTGCCAGCATAGTTGCATACTTTGATAATTCCGAAGAAAGATTGGTTGCTACCGGTAATGTAATTGTGGCGTTGCGCCGGTTTTGCGGCAGGTCTGTACGAAATCCATTGGTATGAATAAAAACCATCATGGTTTTTGCACAACTTTTCTGGTCTCTGAGCTTGTTTGCACAAACATTGGCAAATGTGGAAACCGCTTCCTGGATTTTTTCCGGTTCAGTTTGCAAAACACCAAAACTTCTGGTGGTGGCAATGCTTTTCTTTGCCGGCGGAATATCTTCCAATCCAAAACACGGAATGCCCTGAAGCTCCTTTTTTGTTCTCAGCCCGACTACCGTAAAATATTTTCTGATGAAAGCATCGGATTTTTGAGTAAAATCCCAGGCAGTTTTTATTCCGTAATATTCCAACTTTTGAGCCTGTCTCCTGCCAATTCCCCAAATATCCCCCACTTTTGCCCATTTCAGCGCTTTTATTCTTTTGGTTTCAGAATCTATGATATGGACATTATCCAACTCAGGAAATCTTTTTGCAATCCGGTTTGCCAGTTTTGCCAGCGTTTTTGTTTCAGCAATTCCGATGCTGATGGGAAGCCCTGTCCATTTTCGCACCCTGCGCCGCATTTGTTGTGCATAATCTGAAAGATTTTCATCTAATCCCGCAAAATTCAAAAATGACTCGTCAATGGAGTAAATTTCAATGTCGGGAGTAAACCCGGAAAGAATATTCATCACCCGCTGGCTCATGTCGCCATAAAGCGCATAGTTGCTTGAAAAAACCTGAACACCATATTTCTCGAGGGTATCTGCCCATTTATAAGCCGGTGCGCCCATGGGAATGCCCAATGCTTTGGCTTCATTAGAGCGGGCAATAATGCAGCCGTCATTGTTAGAGAGCACAACAACAGGCATGTTCTCCAACTCCGGTCTGAACACACGCTCACAACTGGCATAAAAGTTATTGCAGTCAACAAGGGCAATCACACTTTTTTGATGATATAGGTAACTATTCCCCAGATGATAAAATCGTTCTCACCGGTAACTTTTATCTTTTCAAATTCCTTATTTTCAGGAATTAGCCAGCAAACCTTCTTTTCCATTTTGATTTTTTTCACCGTGAATCCCCCGTCAAGAAAACAGACTGCCTTTTTGTTGTTTGCCGGCTCCAAACTCCGGTCAATAATCAGAATATCCCCTTCATTCAATCCGGCATCTATCATCGATTTTCCTTTTACCCGTGCCAGAAAAGTGGCATCTGGATTTTTCACCAGCTCTT
>CAYNOQ010000111.1:0-7629 GCA_964398855.1 uncultured Mariniphaga sp.
TCTTTTCTCTGTGCCTCTCTGCTTTCTAACTGCTTCTTCCTTTTGATACTGCTTCTCAATATTGGAAAAAATCGTTTATTTTGACAAAAAATGTTAGAAATGCGCAAAAAAGAGCTTTTTGAATATGTTATCCGCTATTTTCAGGAGACAATGCCCGTAGCAGAAACCGAGCTGGAATATGAAAATCCCTTTCAGCTGATTGTGGCAGTGATACTTTCTGCACAATGCACCGACAAGCGCGTGAATCTGATTACTCCGGAGCTTTTAAAACGCTTCCCCACGCCTGAGAAGATGGCACAGGCAGAACCTGCTGAAGTTTTTGAATATATCAAAAGCTGCTCCTATCCAAATAATAAATCAAAACATTTGGTGGGAATGGCTCAAAAACTTCTGGAACTTTTTGACGGAAAGGTGCCCGATAATATTGACGATTTGCAAAAACTCCCCGGAGTTGGCAGAAAAACGGCAAATGTGATAGCATCGGTGGTTTATGATAAACCTGCACTGGCGGTTGATACCCACGTGTTCAGGGTTGCCGCCCGTATTGGCTTGACTACCAATGCCAAAACACCATTAGCTGCTGAAAAACAACTGTTGAAATATATTCCCGAAGAGTTAGTTTCCATTGCCCATCACTGGTTAATTTTGCATGGCAGGTATGTTTGTGTGGCACGGAAACCCAAATGCGAAATTTGTGGACTTCGGGAGGTTTGCAAATACTACCGAGAGCTAAATAAAGACAATTAAGCTGATTGCCATGAGCGCCATACCGGCAACCAGTCCGTAAACAGCCCAGTGGTGCTCACCAAATTCTCTGGCAGAGGGCAGCAACTCATCTAACGAAATAAACACCATGATTCCGGCTACAGCAGCCATAATTGATGCAAAAAACACTTCGGAGTCACCCGATTTGATATAGGGCATTAAAATCAGATAAGCCAAAATTGCTCCCGCCGGCTCGGCAAGTCCCGAAAGAAAGGAGTACCAGAATGCTTTCCGGCGATCTCCGGTGGCGTAATAAATGGGTACCGAAACGGCAATTCCTTCCGGAATGTTGTGGATGGCAATAGCAATCGCGATGGCAACTCCCACAGAAGGATTGTTTAGTGCTGTCATAAACGTGGCAATTCCTTCCGGAAAGTTGTGAATGGCAACAACTAAAGCGGTAAAAATGCCTGTCCGGTAGAGCCTGTTGCTCTTGTTATTCACCTTTTGGGACATATCTTCCACAGGACGCGGCTCATGTGGATTTTCATAGGAAGGGATAAACTTATCAATGATGGCGATGATTAAAATACCGCTAAAAAAGGCAATAACCGTATAAATTGAACCGGTCATTTCTCCAAAACGGTTGCTAAAAATGAATTTTGCTTCGGCAAAAATTTCAACGAAAGAGATATAAATCATCACTCCTGCCGAAAATCCTAAGGAGACAGTCAGCAGTTTTGCATTTGTCCGCCGTGCAAGAAACGCGATGGCGCTGCCAATTCCGGTAGAAAGCCCGGCAAATGTTGTTAACAGAAATGCTTGTAGAATATCAATATCCATCAAATGTTGCGTTAAGTGCGTAAAAATAGTAAAAAACAGAAAAGCGGGATACGAAACCGTCAGAACCTGAATTTAATATGTATTCTAAATCAGCCCAAATGAAACATAACGCTGCCTTTCCTTAAACTTTGTATAAATTGCATGGAATTGTTGCTTAAACTGATTAGTTTTGTACCTTTAAAAAAATCAAAAAAAATAAAATGAAGAAAATTTCAATTATTTTCTGTTTGGCAATCATAGCTTTAAGCTCGTGTCAAAATCAGAAAAAAGAATCACAGACAGACATGAAAAATCCTTTTTTGAAAGAGTGGACAACACCTTACGGTGTTCCGCCGTTCGATGAAATTAAAATTGAGCATTACCTCCCGGCAATAAAAGAGGGCATAAAACTGCATGAAAATGAAATTAATGCCATTGTTGCCAACAGCGATGAACCGACTTTTGACAACACTATTCTGGCTTTTGACAAGGCAGGCGAGCTGTTGGGGAAGGTAACCGGCACGTTTTATCCGTTAAATTCAGCAAATACCAACGACGAAATGCAGGAACTTGCGCGGGAAGTTGCCCCTTTGATGACAAGACATTATGATAACATTTCGCTTAATCCCGAATTGTTTGCAAGAATCAAAAACATTTATGAGCGCCGCAACGAGCTTGGTCTTGACAAGGAACAGATGCGTGCAACCGAAAAATATTATCAGGATTTTGTGCGGGGCGGCGCCAACCTGTCTGCTGAAAATCAGGAAAAACTCAGAATACTGAATGAAGAACTTTCCAAAATGAGTCTTCAGTTTGGTGAGAATCTGCTTGCAGAAACCAATCGTAATTTCAAACTGGTGGTTGATGACGAAGCCGGACTTGACGGACTTCCCGAAGATGTGATTGCCCGTGCAGCCGATGATGCCAAAGCTTTTGGTGAAGAAGGAAAATGGGTTTTTACGCTGGCAAAACCCAGTATGCTTCCTTTTTTACAGTATGCAAAAAATCGTGATTTGCGTGAAAAACTCTATCGTGGATATTTTATGCGTGGAGACAATGATAACGCATTTGACAACAAAGAGGTGATCCGGAAAATTGTGAAGCTGCGTGATGAAAAAGCCAAACTGTTAGGATTTGCTAATCATGCTGAGTTCATAATTGATATAAACATGGCAAAAACTCCTGCTGCCGTTTACGAATTTCTGATGCAGTTGTGGAATCCGGCAATGGAGATGGCGAAAAAGGATTTAAAAGAGATGCAGGCTATTGCCGACAGTGAAGGCGCTGATTTTAAGCTTGCTTCATGGGATTGGTGGTATTACAGTGAAAAACTTCGCAAACAAAAGTTCGATTTGGATGAAGAAGCACTCAAACCCTATTTTAGTCTGGAGAACGCCAAAAAAGGATTGTTTTACGTAGTTGAAAAACTTTACGGACTTAAACTTGAACAGCGCGACTGGCCTACCTACCATGAGGAGGCGGAAGTGTATGAAGTTCTGGAAGCTGACGGCTCCAATCTTGGGGTTATGTATTTTGATTTTCACCCACGTGACGGCAAGAGGGTGGGAGCGTGGTCAACCGGATTCCGAAGCGCTACCTGGCGCGACGGCAAACGCATTCCGCGCATCGGTTCCATTGTGATGAACTTTACCCGCCCTTCGGGCAATACGCCGGCATTACTGAGTTTTGATGAGGTCTCCACACTGTTTCACGAATTTGGACACGCACTGCACGGCTTGTTTTCCGATGGTCCTTATGACCGGACTGCCGGCAACGTTCCGCGTGACTTTGTGGAGCTTCCGTCACAGGTGATGGAACACTGGGCTGCTGAACCCGAGGTATTGAAAGTGTATGCGCTGCATTATCAAACCGGACAGCCAATACCCGACGAGCTTATTGAAAAGCTTGAAAAGAGCGGTACTTTCAATCAGGGATTTGAAACCGGCGAATTTGTGGCTGCCGCCCTGTTAGATATGGATTATCACACTGCGCAAAATCCCGACATTGCTGATATTCGCGCTTTTGAAAATGAGTCCATGAAAAATATCGGTTTAATTGACGAGATTTTACCAAGGTACCGCAGTACCTATTTTGCACATATTTTCAGCGGTGGTTATTCCGCCGGATATTATGTCTATTACTGGGCAGGCGTGCTGGATACCGATGCTTTCTATGCATTTAAAGAAACCGGAGATATTTTCAATCCTGAAGTTGCCGCCAGATTCCGCACATTGCTCACAAAATGCGGCGCCGATGATGGAATGGTAGTCTATAAAAACTTCAGAGGTAAAGAGCCATCCATTGAACCTTACCTGAAAATGAAGGGATTAAAATAGAACAGATTTTTGTAAAAGAATCATTTCCGGTAAACCGGAAACTTCTAAGCTAAAAAGCACGCAGGTTTTAAAGTTTGAATAACTGAGAAACCTGCGTGTTGCTTTGTGATCCCGGCATTTTTCTTTGTTTGCCTTAAACAGCAATGTATTTGTTTTGGTGGCTTTGTGGCGAAAATTTAAATGCTATGTATTCAACTGTGCTTATTGTGATTCAAAAATTTCACCACAGAGGGTTCGGAGAAGCACAGAGAAAAATCTTGTAAACTTGGTGGCTTTGTGGCGAAAATAAAGAGAGTCAATACCTAATCTTCATTTACTCTCTGCGCTAAACTATGTTTTACTAAATCAAAATGGGAAATAGTGCTGAAAAATTTACTGAATTATGGATTTTTGTTGTATTATTGTTTTGAATTATTGTTCAAATCAACTTTACATTATTTTTAAACCATTTAAGCTTATAAATCTCTGCATGTTTCAGCCGATAGTTTGCCATACAGTAAACTCTGACAGAAAAAGAATCCCTCCCGGAATGCTGATTTTTTTCTTTGGGGTTTTATTGCTCATTTTAATTCACTCATGCAACGACAGGGCTGAGGTTGATTCGGATGAACATCTGTTTAGAAGTGAGCTTATTTCCAAATTGTATAAGCTAAACAACGAGGATTCCCTGCAACTTTTGGCAAATAATTTTAAGAAAAGCGGGAATAAATCGGGCGCTATGTTAACCTTCAAGCGGATGGGAAATTTGCAGCGTGAGAATTCCCGGTTCACTGATGCCCTCTCAAGCCATCAATCGGGATTAAGTCTTGCTATGGAGCTGAATGATACTTTGGAACTTGTTCAGGCGCTTAACAATATCGGTACCGACTTCCGGCGGATTGGCGCCATGTCGGAAGCCAGTGATTACCATTTTCAGGCGCTCACTTACGCAGAAGCATTTTCGGGAGTAGATACCCCCACAGGCATGAAAAACAGGGTGGTTTCCCTGAATGGTATTGGTAATGTGAGCCTTACGTTAGGATATAACACCGATGCCGAAATATATTTCAGAAAAGCGCTTAAGGATGAGATAAAGCTGAAAAGCTACATCGGTCAGGCAATCAATCTTGCCAATATCGGAGCCTTGTTTGAGCAGCGTGAAGAGTATGACTCCGCGCGGGTCTATTATGAACGCTCCATGGAGCAGAACGTACTTGCCAAATCGGATATGGGAATCGGGCTGTGCCATATTCATCTGGGAAATCTGCACAAGGCGGAAAACGATTACGAACAGGCAAAAGCACAATATCAGTACGCTTATGAGCTGATGGAAAATATCAACGACCGCTGGCACTGGTTAGAAGCCTGCATTTCAATTGCTGAAATTCACCTGCTCACCGGAAATGTGGCAGAATACCGTAAATATATCCGGCTTGCGGAAGAGACAGCCGTAACAATCAATTCGCCTGAGCATCTGTCGGTAATTTATCAGCTGAAGCATCAGGCTGACATAAAAACCGGAAATTATGTTCACGCGCTGAATCATTACAAACAGAGCATAGCGTTGCAGGATAGTGTGCAGGGAATAAAAAAGACAGCTCTCTTTCTTGATATGCGTATTAATTATGAGCGGCAGAGAAACATTCGCCAGCTTCAGGAAATTGAAGCTGAAAACCGAATAAAACAGGCTGAGAAACAGCGCACGCTCTATTTGTCGTGGTTTTTTATTCTTGCCGGTATTTTGTTTACAGCCGTGCTTCTTTACGCTTATCGGCAGCGAACACTTAGCAACAGGCTGCTGAGGGAGATAGAAAAGACACGTACCAGTTTTTTTACCAATATTACCCATGAATTCCGAACGCCGCTGACTGTGATTCAGGGACTGAATCATCAGCTACTGGTCGAAAAAGACCTGACAGAAAAAGAGAAGGATGTCTATATGAAAGCTATAAACCGGCAGAGCAACAATCTGTTAGGTTTGGTTAATCAGCTTCTTGAAATAGCAAAGCTTGAAAAGGGAATTGAGAATCACAGGTGGAAACACGGCGACATCGTTTCCTATTTGCGGATGACTGCGGAAGCGTTTCAGATTTATGCCGGAAAGCAGAACGTCAATCTGGTTTTTTATTCTGAACTACCCTCTATAGAGATGGATTTTGTCCCTTTCTATATAGATAAAATTGCGAGCAACCTGCTGTCGAATGCCATAAAACACACCACAGCGTATGACAGAATTGATTTTACCGTAGGAAAAAACGTCCGTTCCGGCACACTTTTTATCAGCGTTGCCGATACCGGCGAAGGTATTGCAGAAAAAGATCTTAAACATATTTTTGAGATGTTCTATCAGAGTCCAAATGCTAAGAACATCACGGGAACAGGGATTGGACTGGCATTTACCCGGATACTTGTAGAAAAAATGGGCGGTAAAATTGAAGTGGAGAGCAAGCCGGGAATCGGTTCTGTTTTTAATGTCACACTGCCTCTGAAAAACAAGGAGCTGAAATTAGTTGAGCCGCTGGGAGTAAAAATTAAACCTCTTGTTGAAGAGGTTGAGATGCAGCCGTCTCAGGAGCTTTCGTCTGATGAAATCGCCGTTGAGCCAGATGATGATATTTCCGCTGAGCAACCTTCACTTCCGCTGGTTTTGCTGGTGGAGGACAATTCGGATGTTCTTCTTTACCTTGAAGCGCTTCTCTCCGAAAAGTATAAGATTCTCACTGCCCGCAACGGGGAGCAGGGACTGAAGGTTGCCGAACAGCATATTCCTGATCTGGTCATAACCGATATAATGATGCCTGTTAAGGATGGAAGCGAAATGTGCTGTGAGATGAAAAGTAACCTGCTTTTGAATCATATTCCGGTTATCATGCTCACCGCAAAAACCACCCGCGATGATCTTGTGGAGGGATTGCGCTGCGGAGCAGATGCGTACATCCGCAAACCTTTCAGCAGCGAGGAGTTGTTGCTGACCATTACAAATATTCTGGAAAGCCGCAGAATTTTGAAAGAGAAATATGCAGATACATTTATTTATAAGAACTCCCGCCACAAGCTGGAAATCAACGAAAATATCAAGTTCCTCAGCGCTCTGAATGATATTATTCATGCTGAAATTACAAATGAGGAGCTTAACGCTTCTTTTCTTGCCAGACGGATGTCGATGAGTATTTCGCAGCTGAGCCGAAAACTTAATGGAATAACGGGTTTTTCCACCATTTCCTATGTTTTGCAAATCAAACTTTCCAAAGCCAAAAAAATGCTTACCGAAAGCAATGTAACCGTAGCCGATGTTTCAGACGCCTGCGGATTTTATGACTCCAACTATTTTTCGCGCGTTTTCAAGAAAGAGTTTGGCGTCACCCCCTCACAATTTCAAAAAATGGATGCCGGCTCTTTCAGCAGAATAAATCAGGAGTAGCGAAGTTCTTATTCTTTTAAAACCTGCCAAAAAATCTGCCTGTCCCGATCAATTTAGGGTCTGCGTCGTTAGACCAAACAGCGTTGCCAAACGAAAGAATATTATATTTTCCCCTCAAATCCTGCTTTTTTTCATTAGTACATGCAGTTTGTTGGTTTTCAGTGTTTTCGCTGAAAAATATGCGCATTTTGTGCTAATTTAGTAAATGTTAATGCTTGATTTGTGCTAATTTTTGCTCAAATAATGCTAATCCGATTGACTGAATCTCCATAGGTTTGCCATAAGAGTTTTTAATCAGATGTTCAAAATTATCTAAATATGAAAAACTATGGCACTATTAAGTAAACTAAAACAGAAAGCATTCGG
>CAYNOQ010000112.1:0-2174 GCA_964398855.1 uncultured Mariniphaga sp.
TATTTTTTTGAGTTAGTTTGTACATTCGCACAATTACTTAAATTATTGTACCATTCAGTTTCAAACAAACTCATCAGTTATGACAACAAAGACCAAAGTAACCCGGAGAAAATTTTTACAGACCACCGGAATCGGAGTGATGGGAATTCCGCTTGCCTGCTACTCTTTTTCAGACGTTGCGCCCAGTGATAAAATCAGGGTGGCACACGTTGGCGTAGGGAATATGGGAAGTTCTCATTTGCGCTGGTTTGCCGCTTTCCCTGATGTGGAAACCGTTGCGCTTTGCGATGTGGACAGACAACATTTGGAGAAAGCCGGAAATTTGCTGCAGTCGATTAAATCAGAGGCAAAGCCCGATTTGTATTCCGATTTCAGGCACATAATTGATCGGAAAGACATTGATGTGGTCACCTGCGCCACGCCCGACCACTGGCACGCTTTGGTGGCAATCATGGCTTTTGAGTCGGGAAAGGATGTTTATGGTGAAAAACCTTTGTCCTATTCAGCCAAAGAGGGGCAGGTTATGTTGGGCGCTCTGAAAAAGTATAACAGAATTTTTCAGTTGGGCACGCAAATCCATGCAGGTGAAAACTACCACCGGGTCGCAGAAATTATTCAATCCGGTGTTTTGGGGAAAATTCACACCGTTCGGCTGTGGAAAACAGGCGGCACCTCTGGTCTGGGCTTCCCGAATAATGAAACACCGCCGGAGCATTTGGACTGGGATATGTGGCTTGGGCCTGCACCCTATTCGGAATATACACCGGTCAGATGTCACGGAACATTCCGAAGCTTTTTCGACTATTCAGGCGGGGTATTTGCCGACTTCTGGTGCCACATTGCCGATATTATGTTTATGTCGGTCAGCCCCGAAAACCTGATTTCCATTGATGCGCGCGGCGATGTTCCGAATGACGGAATTGCAGATACGCCAAAATGGATTGATGTGGATTTCAAATTTAAGGATATTGACGTTTTCTGGACCACTACGCCACCCGATATTTCCGGAGCTGAGAAAATGCACATAGGCGCCCACTTTGAGGGAGAGAAAGGTACGCTGACGTGCGATTATGAGAATCGCACCATAAAAATCGGAAACGAAACCTTCACTGATTTGCCTGAAATTCCAAAAACTTTAGTCCGTTCACCCGGGCATCAGCGGAATTTTCTTGATTCTGTCAAATCGCGTATCCATCCGGAAAGCAATCTGGAATATGCCCGGAAAATGACGCTTCCCATGCATCTGGCGCTAATCTCATTCCGGCTGAAACGCAAACTGAACTGGAATAGCGTGAAAGAAGAGTTTATAAGCGATCCGGCAGCCAACTTTTTACTGTCGCGAAAATACCGTTCACCATGGGAATTGCCGGAATATTAATTCAAAAGTCAGATCAGATGAAACGAATATTTGCTATTGCATTGCTACTGAGCATCTCATTGATTGGATGTAGCCAAAAGAAGCAGGATAATTTTATTTCACTTTTCAACGGGAAAGACCTTTCAGGATGGACTATGCCCAAAGATGTTCCCGGTTTTGAAGTGAAGGACGGGATAATGATTGCCGAACCGCCGGGCGGCAGTGATATTTTTACCAATGAGGAATATGCCAATTACATTTTCCGGTTCGAATACCTGCTTTCAAAGGTTGGAAACAGCGGCGTTTTAATTCGTTGCAGTCCCGAAAATCCCTGGGGAACAGGTGTTGAAGTTCAGCTCCTGGCGCCCTGGACTCCCTACCGCGACGACCTGCACTGTACAGGCTCAATTTACGGATATGTTCCTGTAACCAATCGCCCTGATGAAACCACAGGCGTCTGGCATGAAATGGAAATCCGGTGCGACAGGAATATTATCATAATTTCGGTTGACGGTCAAATGACAACGGCTGCAAACGTTGGTATGGTTGAAAGCATGAAAGACAAACTTTTGTCGGGGGTTATCGGATTTCAGTCAAATCACAGCAAGCAGGGAGAATTCGTTCAGTTGCGGAATATTTCAATCCGGAATCTGGATTCAGAGCCGGAATATGTCGCCGGGGGGTTTTATATTGAAGACATGCGTTTCAGGCAGCAGGCATGGGAAACTGCCAAATCCATGGGTGCACCTGTGGTTCCGTTTCTTGCAAAAATAATGGAGGGTGTCAATCCGCTTGCAGTATCCGGCGCAAAACAGGT
>CAYNOQ010000112.1:2274-7570 GCA_964398855.1 uncultured Mariniphaga sp.
CGGGATTCTTTTTGGATAAAAAGGATTATTGTGATATTTTGTGAACTGAATTTTTTCCAACCATTTTCATAATTTTTCCAACCATGAGTAATAAAAAAATCAAATTAACTGTTTCAGCCTGTATCTTTCTGATAACTATATCTTTTGGACTGTCTTCATTTCATGTTCATGCCGGTTCTTCATTAAACAATGACGACAATAATGAAAAAGTCTTCAAAGCCGGTGCATCCACAAGCAACATCACCCCATTCTTGGGAGGCGGCATTATCGGAAACTGGGGCGTGCCCGAAGCAACGCACATTCACGATGAACTTCATGCGCGCTGTCTGGCGCTTGACGACGGAACCAACAGGCTGGTCTTCATCGTAGCTGACCTGTTAGGATTGCATCAGGATTTGGTGGAGGAGACCAAGAAAATAATTTACGAAGAAACCGGTATTCCCCCGGCGAATGTGATTATTTCTGCCATTCATACCCACTCTGCCACCAGTGCAATGGGAACCGGTAGCAAACGAAGAGAAGTTTCTGACGGAACTTTTGATGATTATCAGAAGTTTGTCATCCGCCGCTTTGCAGATGCCGCAAGAATTGCAATAAACAATCTGGAGCCGGCACAAATCGGCTGGGGTGTGGGCAATGTCCCTGAACATGTTTTTGTGCGCCGCTGGAAAATGAAAAACCCGGTTGTCAATCCCTTTGGCGAATATGACAAAGTGATGATGAATCCCGGTTTTGGCAATGATAACTTGTTAGAGCCGGCAGCAAAGCCGGACTCTGCCGTTTCGTTTATTTCCGTTAAAACTTCCGGAGGCAAGCCCATTGCCCTGTTTGCCAATTACTCGCTACACTATGTGGGAGGTGTTCCGGCAAACCATATTTCAGCTGATTACTTTGCAGTTTTTGCAGATAAGATTCAGCAAATGCTGGATGCCGACCGCCAGTCGCCTCCTTTTGTCGGAATAATGTCAAACGGCACTTCCGGTGATATAAATAATAACAATTACGGAGGGAAACCTGAAAAAAACGCACCTTATGAAAAAATGAAGCGTGTGGCGGAGGATGTGGCAAAAGAAGTTTTGCGCGTTGAAAAAACCATTGAATACCAAAACTGGGTGCCTTTGGCAGCCACGCGGGAAAAGCTAACGCTTGCCCTGCGCAAACCGGATCAAAAGATGATTGAGCAGGCAAAAAGCTCACTGACAAAACCGGAAGCTGAAAAACTTGTGCATCGCCTTGAAAAGACCTATGCCGACAGGGTGCTGAATTTGTTAAACTGGCCCGACAATATTGAAATCGCTTTGCAAACTTTCCGGATTGGAGATTTGGGCGTGGCGGCAATTCCTTTTGAGGTGTTTGCAGAAACAGGTTTTGAAATCAAAGCGAAAAGCCCGTTCAAAACAACATTCACCATCGGAATAGCCAACGGCTACAACGGCTATCTCCCTACGCCGGCACAGCATGAGTTAGGGGGATACGAAACCTGGATGGGTACAAACAAAGTAGAAAAGACCGCTTCGGAGAAGATTGTTGCCAATCTTTTGGAGATGTTTTCAAAATTGCAGCAAAACTGAATCTGAGAAAATTATAATTTCACAAAAAAAGCAAAACGATGACCAACCGCAGAACATTTATCAGGCAGGCAGCAGCAGCCGGATTTATCGGGAGTATTGCCCCGGTTTCCCTGCTGAAAAAGCAGCAATCCCGTGCCTTTACAGGGCAGGCTTTCAGTGACGAAAAAAGCAATTTGCAGGTGGGGTGGGCAGTTGCCGACATCACTCCCGACAGACCGGTCGCGTTGATCGGGCAACTGCATAAACGAATTTCTCAGACGGTACAAGACCCTCTGACGGCTACCGTTCTTGCACTCGAAACCGTCAATCCGGCAGGTGAAAAGGAGCAGGCTGTTATGGTCTCTTGCGATATCACTTTTGTTCGCGGACAAACCCAGAAAAAACTTCAAAACGCAGTGGCAGCCCGGTTAAGTGAGTTTGATTCGTCAAAATTATTTCTTAACGCAACACACACCCACACAGCTCCCGGATTTGTGGATGGTGAGTTTTTTGGACTTTACGATACGAGCGACAATCCCGCCGTTATGAAACCTTCGGAATTTGAAAAGTTTTTCATCAGTAAAGTTGCCGATGCGGTGGTTTCTGCATGGAACAGCAGAAAACCCGGAGGCTTTTCATGGGGATTGGGCAGCGCAGTTCTGGGGCATAACCGGAGAACCGTAAAGTTTGACGGCACCGCCAGAATGTATGGAGTCAATGATCCGGATTTTAAACGCTATGAAGGCATTGACGATGACCGGGTTCAGCTGCTCTTTTTCTGGGATAAAAACAGCGCGCTTACCGGAATTGTCATCAACACCGTTGCAACTGCCCAGGTAACCGACGGAACCAATTTTGTCTCTGCCGATTTTTATCACGAAACACGGGAATCAATCCGAAAAAAATATGGAGATGACATCTTTGTGTTTATCCAGATTGGAGCGGCAGGAGATATTACGCCGGTAACCCATGAATATACTTACCGGCAGGCAGAAGCAGAGATGCTGAAAAGGAAGGAAATCAGTGCACGGCAGGAGCTGGCAAACCGGATAGTTCAGGCTGTTGACGAAGTTTTTCCCTATGTTCAGGATGAAATTTCAGGAAATGTTGTTTTCAAACATACGGTGGCAAAAGTGAATCTGCCCGTGAAAGAACCCCCTGTGCCGCCGTTTTATATGGTTGACAGTGTGAGTCCTGCGGAGATTCACGTACTTCGTTTAGGCGATATTGCCATTGCCACCAATCCGTTTGAACTGTTTATCGATTACGGAATCCGTATTAAGGCGCAGAGCAGGGCGGTTTTAACTTTTTTGGTGCAGTTGTCGTGCCATCACAGCGGTTATCTTCCTACAGAAAGCGCTGAAAAAGGCGGCGGATACAGCGCGGATAAATATCTTGTAGGACCGGAAGGCGGGAATAAACTGGTTGAAGAAACCATTAAAGAGATAAATTTGCTGTGGAATTAAAGTCCTGATAAAGAGCAAAATGCAAGAGAAATAATTATAAAAACTTAAAAATTATCATAATGACAAATCGCAGAACATTTATTAAGCAAGTGGCGGCAGCCGGCGTTGCCGGTGCCATGCCATCCTATCTTTTTGCACAGCAAAAACCCGAACAGAACATGATTTGGGCAAACCTGCTGCATCTCAGCTACAACATGTGGGAAGACACCGTTCCGCTGAAATACAGGGATGAAAACTATGTTTGCACTTCCTGTCAGGAAGCCCGGGAATGGGCGCACCCCTACAGACCGTTCCTGACTTTTGATGACCCCACATGGGATGTGCTGCTGAAAGAGATGGCAGCAGCCGGAATGAATATGGTTATCATCGACCTGGGCGATGCGGTTCAGTATGAAAGCCACCCTGAGATTGCTGTCAGAAACGCATGGACAACCGACAAACTGAGAGCAGAGTTAGCAAAAATCAGGAAACTGGGAATGGAACCGATTCCCAAGCTCAATTTTGCTACCACCCACGACATCTGGATGGGCGAATACTCCCGGATGGTTTCCACGAAAAAATATTATGAGGTATGTCGTAACCTGATTAGCGAAGTGATTGACCTGTTTGACCAGCCGCGCTTTTTCCATTTGGGGATGGACGAGGAAACCCCCGGCTATCAGGGAAGGTTTGACTACATGGTGGTTCGCCAGAATGATTTGTGGTGGGGCGATCTCTATTTCTATGTTGGTGAAGTGGAAAAGAAGGGCGTTCGCGCATGGATATGGTCAGATTACGCATGGCACCATCCTGAGCTTTTTTTCAGAAAAATGCCCAAATCGGTTCTGCAAAGCAACTGGTATTACAGTGCAAATTTCGACATAGACAAAATGGAAGGCAATTCAAAAACTTACTTAAAACTCTATAATGACCTTGAAGAGTACGGCTATGACCAGGTGCCTACCGGCAGTAACCATTCCAATGAAACAAACATGGAGTCAACGGTGGATTATTGCAAAAAAGTGGTTGACCCTTCCAGATTGTACGGGTTTATGACAGCGCCGTGGCGTCCTACCCTTGCACCCTGTCTCGACAGGCACAAGGAGGCAATTGCACAAATCGGCAGGGCAATAAAGAAATATTAAAAATAAAAGCTTAAAAATGAAGAATTTAACCAGAAGAAATTTTATTAAGAACAGCGCCATTGCTGCTTCAGGTGCAGTAGTTTTTCCAGAGTCGCTGACTATTCTGAAAAAGGGCAGGGCATTGGGCGCAAACGACCGGATTCGCATCGGGATTATCGGTTGCGGTTCGCGGGGTAACAAGGTCTATTTAGACGGTATTAACAAGCATTCCGAAGCGATGAATGTTGAAGTGGTTGCACTGGCAGATCCGTGGCGGATTTCACGCGAAGCGGCAAATGTAAAGATAAAGGAGTGGTATGGTCGCGATGCCAGGCAGGTTGTTTCCTACAGGGACTTGCTACAGCTGAAAGATATTGATGCGGTGATGATTGCATCGCCCGACCATGTGCATACCACACACCTTGAAGCGGCGGCGCGTGCCGGGAAACACATTTATGTGGAAAAACCGCTAGCCATGGATTTGGATGAGCTTAACAGCGCCGTGGATGCCGTAAATAAAGCGGGCGTGGTGGTGCAGGTGGGAACGCAATTGCGCAGTTTGCCCGGAATAATGGGCGCACGTGAGCTTTTTCAGCAGGGGAAACTGGGTAGTCTCTCGCGGGTGGAGGAGTGCCGGAATAGTCAGAAACCTTACTGGTATGGCTATCTCCGCGATGTGAAGGAAGAGGATGTGGACTGGAAGGAGTTTCTGGCAGATCGTCCCAATCGCCCGTTCAGACCGGATGTCTATTCCGCATGGTACGGCTATTATGACTTTTCTCATGGTCCCATTCCAAACTTAGGTGCACATTTCATTGATATGATGCATTTTATCACCGGTGCAACATTCCCGGAATCCTGCGTCTGTTTGGGAAATACCTTCACCTGGAAAGATGAGCATGAATTTACTGCGCCCGATTGTATTCAGGCAACCTGGATTTATCCCGAAGGTTTTATGGTGAGCAGTTCAAACAACCTTGGAAACGGAGCGGGAAGTGTGCGTAGTTTCTATGGCGACAAGGGCGTTATGAATATTGGAAACTGGAATAAACCAACATACAGCGACGAAGGTTCGCCCCGCAAGGATGGCACCATCAATGGCGAGCACCCGGTGCCGCCGGTTGAAGTCCCCGACCATTTTCTCAACTGGCTGCAGTGCATCCGCGAAAACACCAAA
>CAYNOQ010000113.1:0-7453 GCA_964398855.1 uncultured Mariniphaga sp.
TGATCCTGCTGATTTTGCTGTTGCTGCTGCTCTTCCTGTTTGTCTTTCAGCATTTGCGCATAAGCCAGATTGTATTTTGTATCCAGATCGTGCGGATTCCGGCGCAGCGCTTCTTTGTAGGTTTCGATACTGTCGTCAATTCGCTGCTGCATCAGCTGGCTGTTGCCCTTGTTGTGCAGTGCACGCGCCTGTTCTGTCTTCGATTCGAGTTTTTCTGAAAGGTCTTTGAATTTTTGCTCCGCTTCTTCAAAGCGCATCTGCTTATAAAGTGCGTCTGCCAGATTAAAATCCCACTGTTCGTTTTCCGGTCTCAGGTTCAATGCCTTCCGGTACTCTTCTTCCGCCTGTCCAAACCGGATGGTATCTAACCGGGTGGTATCCCTGACGGCATCCAAGAACAGCTTGTTGCCGCTGCGGACAAACTTTCTTTCGTTTTGCCCAAAAACAGCACCCGAAACGGTAGCAATCAATAAGAATAAAATTAAACGTTTCATTTTAAACTATCATTTTGGCGAAAAGAGCCTGATTTTCATCAAATATCGGTTTTTTCGCTCCAGTATAACAAATTCTAATAATAACAAAAGCAAACCTGCTGCAAAAAAGTACTGAAACTGGTCGTCATATTCGGAATAGACCAGCGATTCCAACTCTTCTTTCTGCATTTTGTTGATTTCGTTGAAAAGGGCATTCAAGCCCACCTGCGCATTGTTGGCACGCACATAAATTCCTCTCCCGGCAGCGGCAATTTCTTCCAGCGTTGCTTCATCGAGCTTGGTAATGACCACGTTGCCGTCATTGTCACGCATATAATCGGTTTGCCCGTCCCGCGAGAGCGGAATTGGCGAACCTTGCGGAAGCCCCATTCCGATGGTGTGGACTATGATTCCGTTTTTTGCTGCTTCCTGCGCGGCTAAAACCGGGTCATCTTCATGGTTTTCGCCGTCGGTGATGATGATGATTGCCTTGTTTGCATCTCCGCCCGGAGTGAAAGAGCGTATTGCCATGTCGATTGATGATGCAATTGCCGTTCCCTGCCGCGGAACAATCTGTGTGTTCACCGCATCCAAAAAGAGCTTTGCGGAATTGTAGTCGCTGGTTATGGGAAGCTGGATATATGCTTCGCCGGCAAACACAATCAACCCGATTTTGTCATCTTTCATCCGGTCAACCATCCGCGAGATGGCGCGTTTTGCGCGCTCCAGCCGGTTTGGCTGAATGTCTTCGGCAAGCATGCTGTTTGAAACATCAAGGGCTATCATAATCTCAACACCTTCACGCTGAATTTTCTTCAATTTCGAGCCAAACTGGGGTCTTGCAGCGCCTACAATGAAAAACGCAAGCGCTAACATCAGCAGAAAAAACTTGAAAATAGGCCTGTTTTTGGAAACAAACGGCATTAAATCAAAAAGGGTTTGCTGACTGCCAAAACGGCGCAATGCCCTTTTTCGGGAAAACCTTGCCCAAATATAGAAAAGTGTGAGCAGCGGAATTATCAGCAGCCACCATAAAAGCTCAATATTTGCAAATCTGAACATCTCCATTTTTATTGCCTTTTAGGGAATACTTCTGAAAACAGTAGTTCGTAAAAACAGGCTCGCAATGAGCAACAAAATTCCTGCCAGCGCAAAAGGTAAAAACTCTTCGGAGCGCCTGCTGAATTCCCGCACTTCTATTTTCGATTTTTCAAGCTGGTCAATTTCTTTGTATATCTCTTCTAACTTGGTATTGTTGGTAGCTCTGAAATATTTCCCGTCGGTTAGTGCAGCTATCTCCTGTAACATTTTTTCATCAATTTTAACTTCAATGTCTCTAAGCTGTGTGCCGTAAGGAGTTTGCACGGGGTAGGGCGCCATTCCGATTGTGCCTACGCCGATGGTATAGACACGGATTCCGAAAGTGCGTGCAATTTCGGCAGCGGTAATTGGGGCAATTTCGCCGGCATTGTTTTCCCCGTCGGTGAGCAGGATTACCACCCTGCTGATTGCGTCGCTGTCTTTCAGCCTTGCCACTGACGTTGCCAGTCCGTTTCCGATGGCGGTGCCATCCTGAATGATTCCCGTTTTAATATCCCTGAAAAGATTAATTAGCACTGCCCGGTCGGTTGTTAGCGGGCATTGGGTGAATGCTTCGCCGGCAAAAATAACAAGCCCGATGCGGTCATATTGTCTGCCTGAAATGAATTCCATCGCCACATTTTTTGCCGCTTCCATCCGGTCGGGGGAGAAATCCTTGGCTAACATACTGGTTGAAATATCCAGTGCAATAACAATGTCAATTCCTTCGGTTGTTACGTTCTCAAATTCTGTTGTGGATTGCGGACGTGCCAGCACAACCACAAAAGCGGCTATAGCAAACGTCTGAAGCAGAAATACCAGATGCCTGAGATAGTGGCGGAAAGTTTTTGGCGCTTTAATCACCGGCGAAGTTGTTGAAATGCGGATGCTCGCACTATTTCTTTTCTGCCTGAAAATATACCATGCCGCCATGGGTAGAATCACCAACAGCAGGTAGAAATATTCCGGGTTTTTAAATGTAAATCCTTCAAACATTCTTCATCTATTTAAAGTTTACCTCCTCGACCTTATCATCTGTAGAATCTTCTGAAGTTTCAGGTTTTTTCTCCTCCGGTTTGGTGTCGTTTATAAAGAAATAGGCGTTCACCAATGTCAGATTGTCATCGTCAGCGGTTGGCTGATATTTGGCAAACTTCACCAAATCAGCTAATTTCAGCATCTGACTGAGATTGTCGAACGTCTTCTCCTTCAGCAATCCTTTCTGCATGCTGAAACTTTCAATGGTCTCGTCCGAAGTTTGCTCCATTGCCGGAATGTTGAACAGCGAATCGATATATTTCCGCAGCGTTTCCGTAACTTCACTGTAATATTGCTTTGATTTTCCCGGCTGCTGCCATAACTTTTGCTCTTTTATCCGGTCAAGCTTCCGCAGGGCAATAATGTGAGCCGGCTCTTTGGGTTTTTTGGGAAGAACAAAAATGGGCTGCTTGTTCATTCTCCTTTTGATGGCATAAAATATAAAAAAGAGAATTGCGGCAATCAGCATCACCCCAAAAACATAGGGGAGTGCCTCTTTGAGAGTTACCGGCGCATCATAGGGCATTTTAATGTCAGTTGGTCCGCGCGAAGTGTCAATCTCAAACGAATGCACATTAAGTATAACGCCATTGGTTGGAATGGAATCCACCCGGTTTTCTAAATCAATTTTAAACCATTGGGGCGGAACCCGGTACGAACCGCTGTCGAATGCGGTTATGATGAAAGATTGTATTTGTTTTTGAAAACTTTCATCATCAAGCTCAAAGGTGTCGATTTTGGAACGGCTCAGCACTTCAATGTGCCCGTCCAATAAATCGGGTACCACCGGGAATGTGATATTTACATTTTTCGGATGATCAATTTCGAGAAACAGCTTCACCTGGTCGCCCAACAAAATATTGGTTGAATCAATAGTTGCGGTGGCTTTTATCCGCTGCGCATTTGCAGTTGATGCAAAAACCAGAAGCAGTAGCAGTGAAAATATTTTCCGTTTCAGGTCCATATTTATATTAAACTTTAACAGCCCTTTTTCTAAACAGGGTTATCAGGGATTTTACATAATCGTCTTTTGTGCTGATTTCCACATAGTCCACTCCGCATTTTTTGAACATTCTGTCTAAGTGCGCTATATGGTTTTTCCAGTAATCGGCATAAATTTTCCGTATTCTTCGTGAGTTGGTATCCACCATCACGTAATTTCCAGTTTCGGCATCCTTCATTTTTACCATGCCAAGCGGCAGAAGCTCCGTTTCGCGTTCGTCGTAAATTTTCAAAGCCACCACATCATGTTTATTGTTGGCAATGGAAAGGGCAAGCTCCATTTCGGGATGCTCGTCCATAAAGTCGGAAATAATGAATGCCGTGCATCTTTTTTTGATGGCATTGGTCAGGTAGCGGATTGCATCGGTGATGTTTGTATCCGACTGCACCGGACGAAAATCGATTAACTCACGGATAATGTGCAGAATATGCGTTCTGCCCTTTTTGGGCGGAATAAATTTTTCAATGATGCCGGAAAAGAAAATCACTCCGATTTTGTCGTTGTTCTGGATGGCAGAAAAGGCTAAAATCGCCGAAATTTCGGCAATAATGGTTTTTTTCATTTTCTCGAAAGTTCCGAAATCGCGCGAACCGCTCACGTCAATGAGCAGCATGACGGTTAACTCCCGCTCTTCTTCAAAAATCTTGACATAGGGATGGCTGTAACGTGCGGTTACGTTCCAGTCGATGTTGCGGATATCGTCGCCAAACTGATATTCGCGCACTTCCGAAAATGCCATACCCCGACCTTTAAACGCACTGTGGTATTCCCCCGCAAAAATATTGCGTGACAATCCGCGCGTTTTGATCTCAATCTGCCGTACCTTTTTTAATAAATCAGTTGTCTCCATATAAAAACAGCCCGCCTGATTTTCCGAAAGGGAAAAACCGGGAGAGCGATAAATTTTTTATAGTTGTAACCAATGTTTTCTTTCCATTTTATTCCTTTTTCTTTTTTCTTCTTGAAAAGGGATTGAAAAAGACTTGATTTAAGGAACTTCCACCGTGTTCAGAATATCCGTAATAATCTCTTCGGAAGTGATGTTATTTGCCTCAGCTTCGTAGCTTAATCCGATGCGGTGACGGAGTACGTCGCGGCAAACAGCCCGCGCATCTTCGGGAATAACATAGCCGCGGCGCTTGATGAACGCGTATGCTTTTGCAGCCTGCGCCAGACTGATGCCTGCCCGTGGTGAAGCGCCATAGGAGATCATCTCGCGGTATTTTTCCAGATTGTAATTCTGCGGCTCGCGAGTGGCAAACACAATATCCACAATATATTTCTGGATTTTTTCGTCAATATAGACGTCCTTGACCACATTGCGCGCCTTAACAATATCTTCCGGCTTCAAAATGGTAGAAGTTTCGGGAAACTGTTTCAGCAGATTTTGCTGAATAATCAGCCTTTCCTCCTCTTTTGTGGGATACCCGATCACCACTTTCAGCATGAAACGGTCAACCTGCGCCTCGGGCAGGGGATAGGTTCCTTCCTGCTCAATGGGGTTTTGGGTTGCCATCACTAAAAACGGTTCTTCTAATTTGAAGGTGGAATCGCTGATGGTTATCTGGCGCTCCTGCATCGCTTCCAGCAGGGCAGACTGCACTTTTGCCGGCGCCCGGTTGATCTCATCCGCAAGGATGAAGTTGGCAAAAATAGGTCCCTTCTTAATGGAAAACTCCTCTTTTTTCTGACTGTAAATCATGGTTCCCAACAAGTCGGCAGGCAGCAGGTCGGGCGTGAACTGGATGCGCGCAAACTTGGCGCTGATAGTGTTTGCCAGCGATTTGATGGCAAGTGTTTTTGCCAGTCCGGGAACACCTTCAAGCAAAATGTGCCCGTTGGAAAGCAGCCCGATGAGCAGGCTCTCCACCAGATGTTTTTGCCCCACAATCACTTTGTTCATCTCAAGGGTTACCAGATCAACAAACGAACTCTCCTGTTGAATCCGTTCGTTCAACTCTCTAATATCAACTGTCTGATTCATATTTTAAAATTGAATTCTTAAAAGTTTTCAGTTAATTATTTTGACTAAAATAGCCTCAATTTTTAAGAGCGCGAATTTAATGGATTACAAAGTAAAAAACATTTATATTTTGTTAAAATATACTAAGTGGGTTTGGTACAGAAGTTTCAACAGGTGTGGATTTGCTTTGTTTTTATGGTTGGCGGATTGTAAATTTTTTAATACAAAAAGCCAAAAAGCCACAGTGGAATTTTATTCCCGCTTCCAAACTCAATATCGTCGGAAGCTATGTAGGTCAGCGGAATACCTGCAATTTGTCTTTCAGTTTTAGCTGCCCCGCCAATCTCAAAAGTATATGTCCGGTCAACCATGAAATCTCCAAATTTGGAAGTAGTGACATCGTGCTTCACTTTTAATTGATTGAAGAAAAAGGTTTCTCTGAGGTTTCCTCTATTTGGGGTGTCCGAAAAAACATAAGTCAAATTGGGATTGTCTAAAAATATTTTGTCGGGCTTTTGGAGATAGCTCACTCCTTGATTATGGCTTCTTAAGAGGTTGAGCAAATCGCTTTTTTCCATTAAATCCAAAGCTTTTAATACAAAATTCCGTGTGCTCTCTATTTTGTTTGCAAGTGTTTGAATGTTAGGTGTAAAAGGCACTATCTGACTTAAAATAAACAGCAGTTTTTTCATGCCTTTTATTGTGGTGAAATTGATATTCTCCACAGAAGGCAGATCAACTTCTAAAATGAGTTGAATAATCTGATGCAATTTCTGGTGATATAATTTCTTTTCAATCTTATAAAATGGGTAGTAGCCCTTACGGAGATAGTCGGAAAAAATTGTCAGTGGCTCTATTTGATCATTGATTTGCGTACTGAAATCCGAATGATTTTTCAGTAAATCTTCAAGGGAGATGGGGTTTATATTTATTCCATATTCAAAATTGATATATTCCCTAAAAGAGAGGCCATTTAGCTGGAAAACGGTCATTCGCCGTGATAAATCGGCTTTCCCGCTATCTAACCTTAAAGCCGATGAGCCTGTAGCCACAATTTTTATGTTGCTGAAATTGTCATATAAATTCTTCAAATCTTTACTCCAATATTGATATTGGTGAACTTCGTCTAAATAGAAGTAGGTAAACCCTTTGTCATATAAATCTTCTATCAACAGCAACAGCCGGTTAGATTCAAAATAGAAGTCATCCAAACTCAGATAAACAGCTTTTTCTGGATTTTGTCTGAAATGTTGCAGGATCATTGTTGTCTTTCCAGAACCTCTGGCACCTTTGATAAGTATTAGCTTTTGATTCCAGTCGATTTCATGGAAAAGATAGCGAATAAATTTGGTCGAAATACTATTTTTTCGTTTTTCGGATATTTTAAGAAGTCGTTCTTTCATTACTTTTATTTTCTATAACGCTTTTTATAAAAAGCAAAAATACATAATAGTTTTTATAAAAAGCAAATATTTATAATAGTTTTTTGAAAAAACGAATAAGGATTTTTTATTTCACTATTCGGATATCCTTTTTATCACTCTGCATGGATTGCCGACAGCCACTATATTGTCGGCCAGACTGCGAGTTACCACACTTCCGGCACCAATGGTACAATTGTTACCAATGGTTACTCCGGGCAACACCACCACATTACCTCCAAACCACACATTGTTTCCTACTTTTATTGGTTTCGCATATTCGAGCCCCTCATTTCTTTGCTTCACATTCAGTGGATGTCCGGCAGTATAAAATGCGCAATTGGGTCCGATAAATACATTATCACCAAATGTCACCCGGGCACCGTCCAAAATCACAAGGTTGTAGTTCGAGTAAAAATTATGGCATTGCTAACCAAGTAGAGACAATGTGTTATTTCTGTGATGCATCAATAAA
>CAYNOQ010000114.1:0-4877 GCA_964398855.1 uncultured Mariniphaga sp.
GAAAACAGGGACTCAACAAATTCCCGTCTTCTGAAAATCTGGAGATGTTCCATTTTTTCGCCAATGCCGATATATTTTACCGGAATTTTAAACTGATCGGAAATACCGATTACGACTCCGCCTTTGGCTGTTCCGTCTAACTTGGTAAGTGCCAGCGCCGTTACTTCCGTAGCTTTTGAGAACTGTTTTGCCTGTTCAAAGGCATTTTGCCCGGTGGAACCGTCAAGAATGAGCAGCACTTCATGGGGAGCGCCGGGAACAATCCGTGACATGACACTCTTAATTTTTGACAATTCATTCATCAGGTTTACTTTATTATGCAGCCGTCCTGCGGTGTCGATAATAACCACATCAGCGCTGTTTGCTTTGGCAGAAGAGAGCGTATCGTAGGCAACCGACGCCGGATCGGCACCCATTTTCTGCTTCACGATGGGTACATCAACACGATTTGCCCAAATCTCCAGCTGCTCAATCGCTGCGGCGCGGAAAGTGTCGGCAGCGCCCAGATAAACAGACTTGCCGGCTTCTTTAAACTGGTATGCCAGCTTACCGATGGTTGTTGTTTTTCCCACACCATTAACTCCAACAACCATGATTACATAGGGTTTATCGGTTTCGGGAAGTTCAAAATTAGAAACATCACCGGAATTGTTTTCTTCAAGCATCGCAACAATTTCTTCTTTCAAAATTGAATTCAACTCCTCAACACCAAGATATTTATCGCGTGCAATACGCTCCTCAATCCGCTCAATGATTTTCAGCGTTGTGTCAACTCCCACATCAGACGTAATAAGCACTTCCTCAAGATTATCCAGTACCTCATCGTCAACCTTTGACTTGCCCACAACGGCACGGCTCAACTTTTTAAAGACACTTTCCTTGGTTTTTGAAAGGCCCTTTTCCAGGTTTTCCTTTTTATTTCTGGTAAAACTTCCAAATATTCCCATCGACTAACAAAATTTAAGGTTGCTAAAAATAGCAATAATTTCCGGTTCACTGATAATGAAGCCCACAAGTACAAAAAAAGCTTTCACCGAAAGATGAAAGCTTTTTCTGCACATATGTATATTTCCTAATTATTTTTGGAAATAGTTTGTCACCTCTTCGTTTACAATAATTTCTTCTTTAAACGTGTAGGCTCCGGTTTCGGGTGATTTAACCATTTTAATCACTTTGGAAAATCCTTTTCCCGAGCCTTTTTGTAATGTTGCAACTGCTTTCTTTGCCATAATAAAATCTATTTAATCTCTTTATGAACAGTAACTCTTTTCAAAACAGGATTGTATTTTTTAATCTCCAGTCTTTCAGGTGTGTTTTTTCTGTTTTTTTTGGTGATATACCTTGACATTCCCGGCATTCCACTGTCCTTATGTTCAGTGCATTCCAAAATAACCTGAATCCTGTTGCCTTTTGCTTTCTTAGCCATAATTCAGTCTTTTATAATTTTTCGATTAATCCTTTTTCCTTAGCTTCCTTAACGGCAGCAACCACGCCTTTTTTATTTATGATGCGCATTCCGTGTGCTGAAACGGTCAGAACCACCCAGCGATCTTCATCGGGAAGGTAGAATCTTTTTCTGAACAGGTTTACATTAAACCTTCTTTTTACACTGCGTTTGGAGTGGGAAACCCTGTTCCCTACCATCGCTTTCTTTCCAGTTATTTGACAAACTCGTGACATTGTTATTTAATTTCTTGATGTGCAAACAAACACGTTATTTTAACGGGTTGCAAAGAAAAGATTTTTTTTAGAAATAATCAAAATACTTTGCAAGTTTTCCATAAACAATTAATATTCGCAAATAAATCTCCATGACTCTTTTTGAATCCTTAAAACTACCGGTTTTTTCATGGGCTGCCAAATTAACTGTCCGGGGATTCAATTAATCAGATAAATAATGCATTTATTTGTCTTACAATTAACTTACGGTAATGGATTATCTTCTGATTGCGGCAGGCGCGCTGTTTATGATTGCAGGCATTTTGGGTTGTATTATTCCTGTACTGCCCGGTCCGCCTTTAAGCTATGCAGGACTTTTACTGCTACATTTTACAGATAAATATCAATTCACTCCACGTTTTCTGATCATTTGGGGAATAGTAACGGTTGTGGCTTTTGCCCTTGATTACATCATTCCGGCATGGGGCACAAAGAAGTTCGGAGGCAGCAGGTTTGGTGTTTGGGGAAGCATTATCGGGTTGTTTGCAGGACTTCTGTTTTTCCCGCCGTTTGGTATAATTGTCGGACCTTTTGCCGGTGCAGTTATCGGTGAACTTGTTGCAGGGCAAAATACGGAATCGGCGCTGAGATCGGGTTTCGGCTCTTTTGCCGGGCTTCTTCTCGGCACCCTGATTAAACTGACAGTCTCCGGATTAATGCTCTGGCATTTCATAAAAATGCTGTTTGTCGGATGACGGGCGCCTAACATTGACAACTGCTTCTCACTTTACGGTTTTCAATCAAAAACAGTTAAAATAGAGCTAACATTTGTTAAACTTTCGTTCGCCGGCAAAAAATTTTAAGTAACTTGCTTTTAATTTAAAAAAATCAGAAATGAACAGTTTCAAAACATTCGGATTAATGGCAATTCTCACCTTCCTGTTTCTGCTGGTCGGTGGGGCAATTGCAGGACAGGCGGGCATGATTATCGCTCTGATAATTGCGGGAGCAACAAATTTTATCGGTTATTTCTTTAGCGATAAAATGGTTTTGAAAGCCTACAACGCACAGGAATTGCCGCAAGACCACAAAGTTACGATGATGGTAAAAAGATTAGCTCTGAATGCGAACTTACCGATGCCAAAAGTTTATATGGTAAACCAGAATCAACCCAACGCATTTGCAACCGGCAGAGACCCGCAACATGCGGCGGTTGCAGTAACCAAAGGGCTGGTTGAAACCATGAATGACGATGAACTGTCAGGTGTTTTGGCACACGAATTAGGGCACATTGCCAACCGGGATATTCTGATTGGCACCATTGCCGCCACGCTTGCCGGCGCCATCTCCTATTTGGGATACTCCGCCCGTTTTGGCATGTCAAACCGCAACAACCGGGGCGGAAATTTTATCTTTATGCTGCTTGCGCTAATACTTGCTCCCATTGCTGCGTCCATCATCCGGATGGCTGTTTCGCGGGCAAGAGAGTTCAAAGCCGATAGTTTTGGCGCAAAAGTGAGCGGGAATCCACTGTATCTGAGCAATGCACTGGAAAAACTGGAAAATGCAAGCAAACGGATTCCCATGTCGGGAAATCAGGCTACTTCACATATGTTTATCGTATATCCATTTTCGGGAAAATCATTGTCAAATCTGTTCAGCACTCACCCACCCACTCAGGAGCGCATAAAAAAACTGAAACAGATGGCAACCACCGGATATGGCTATTAATCAAGCGCCTATCTGACTTCAAACAGGTAATTTCCCGGTTGCAGCTGAACCACGGAAAGTTCTTTTTTCGAACTGATGATTTCAATTTGCGGATTATCTTTTAAAGTGCGTCCGCCCTCTTTTATATTTCCTGATTTCAGATAGAGCGTAGCCGTGCTGTTTGCCGGAACGGAAACTGCATATTCAACCACTCTCTTTTTCCTTTTCCAGGAAGACAATATTTCCCCGTATGGACTGTTGTGAGAAGCTTCAAAACTGTCAAGTCCGGCAACGAAGTTGGGTTTCAGAATGATGTTCTTAAAGCCGGGCTGGTTTTCATCAGGAAAAATTCCGCCCAAAGCCTTATAATACCAGGCACTGATTTCACCAAACATGATGTGATTCAATGAAATATCCCGGGAAGCATCCAGGGGCCAGTTTTCGTAAAAAGTTGTGGCGCCGTTCACTATCCACCAGCCCCACGATGGGAAAGTTTCCTGTGAAGCCACTTCGTAAGCCAGCTCCGGGTACCCGTTTTCGCTCATTGCATTCAGAATGGTTTTGGTTCCCAATAAACCAACATCAATATGCTTATTGTCGGCTTCCATCCGCTTGGCAAGATTTGCCGCCACTTTTTCCTTCAGCTCATCCGGCACAAGCCCCCAATGCAAGGCAGCGCTCAGCTCCGTCTGCAAACCGCTGCCATAAATCCCGGTTTCACGGTTGAGATATTTGTCATTGACAGCCGATTTAATCTTTTGCGCAAGCGCTGAATACTTTTCAAAATCAGCCAGTTTGCCAAACAGTTTTGCCGCTTTGGAAAGAATAACCGCATCGGCATAAAAATATGCTGAAGAAGTGAACTCCTTTGTTGTCTGCGACTTAACGGGAACCCAGTCACCTAATCCCCAATCGGTTATTCCCGAAGGATAATTTTCATCAACATAATCCACATACCTTCTGATGTTGTCGTAGCATAGCTCCAATAAACGGGAATCTCCGTAAAACAGATAAATATTCCAGGGAATGATGGCAATTGTGCTTGTCCAGTCAAGCCCGTTTGCCCAGTGGTAGCCCCAGCCGCTGGTGGGAATAATTGCAGGCAGCACGCCGTTGGGCTGCTGCTCGTCGCGGTGGTCGGCAAGCCATTTTTCATAGACGGTTATTCCGTCAAAATTGTACAGCCCCGTTTCTATGGCAATGTGTGCATCGCCCGTCCAGCCGTTCTTTTCGCGCTGCGGACAATCAGTCGGATAGCCAAACAGATTGGATAAATAGGAAGCGTTGGCTGCCTCCCATGCTTTGTTCAGTGTATTGTTTGATGACTGAATTTTCCCGACAGGCGGAACATCACTGTGCATGAAAAAGGCGGTCAGGTTCTCTTTTGTCAGTTCCAGCGGACGGTCCGAAGTAACTTCTACATACTGAAATCCTTTATAATTGAACCGGGGCATAAATGTATCTTCACCCTTTCCGCTCAAAATAAAAATATCGGTCTGAAACGGATC
>CAYNOQ010000114.1:4977-7075 GCA_964398855.1 uncultured Mariniphaga sp.
TCTAACCGTGCATCATAATGTTCAGCAGTGTAAATACTGTTGAAAATCACCGGACTGAATGCTGTTTGCCAGTCGGTTCCTGTAGAAATAGTTTCCACAGTGCCGTCTGAATAGGTAATTCTCAAGTCCATGCAAAATTTCGGACGGGCACGCCATGGCGCTTTGTCAAAATACCAGACGGCAGTTGACTGATGATTGTACCAACCGTTACCCAACAGCACTCCGATTGCGTTTTCACCCTGCCGGAGATTTTCCGTAATATCATAAGTTACATAGAGATTGCGGCGGTCGAAACGGGTATAGGTCGGATCGAGACGGTGGTCGCCGATGCGCTTGCCGTTTACTGAAAGTTCATATAATCCGGCAACCGCAATATATGCCCGCGCAGATTCAATCTTTTTGGCGGCGCTGAATTGCTTTCGGAAATAAGGCGCAGGTTTTACATTGAAATCGTGCGTGTCGGTTATCCACTTTCCCTTCCAGTTTGTCTGTTCCATCATACCGGTTTCAAACCACGCCGGCTGCGCCCATTCTGACCAGCTGCCGGAGTTGTCCTGCACACGGACACTCCAGAAATATCGGGTAAAAGGTTGCAAATCGCCACCGTCATAAACGGCGGGAACAACTGCCGAATTAACACTTCCCGATTCCCGGACAGCACCTTTCCCGGATTTGACATCCGATAAGTTTGTACCGATAATCAACTGATATGCTGTTTGCAAAACTCCGGGCTCCGGGGCTTTCAGTTGCCAGGTAAAACGGGGATGCTGCTCATCAATTCCGATGGGATTTTCGAGATGCTCACATCTCAGGTTTATCACTTCAACCTGTGATTTTACGGTGAGTGGAATCATCAAGAAAAGTAAAATTGTTAGCTGATAAAAGAATTTTCTCATGGATATTTGATTTTTAAGTTTTCAAAACCGACAAGCTGATTAACTCAGTAAAAAAACAGGTAAGCCATCAGAATTGCTGCCGTTATGCCTGCAAAATCGGCAATCAGTCCGCAAACTACGGCATAGCGGGTATTTTTAATACCAACGGAGCCAAAATAGACAGCCAGAATATAAAAAGTGGTATCGGTTGCTCCCTGAATAGTACTTGCAACGCGCCCCACAAACGAATCGGCGCCGTATGTAGTCATTGCATCCACCATCATGCCGCGGGCGCCGCTTCCGCTCAGCGGTTTCATCAGCGCAGTTGGCAATGCCGGCGTAAAATCGCTGTTGATTCCCATGTTTTCAAATGCCCAGGTGAAACCGGACACCATCCACTCCATTGCTCCGGAAGCCCTGAAAACCCCGATTGCTACCAGAATTGCAACAAGGTAAGGTATAATTTTCACCGCAGTTTTAAAACCATCTTTAGCTCCATCAATAAACGCCTCATATACGTTCACTCTTTTCAGAAGAGCCATCACTATAAAAACAATTATTACCGTGAAGAGAATAAAGTTGCTCGCAATGTTTGAAACCTGCGTAATTGCCTCTTTATCAAGAGTGGAAAAGTACCAGATAATACCTGCAATAAACAGGGTTATTCCGCCAAGATAAGCAAGCACAACTCTGTCTAACAGATTGATTTTTTGATATATCGCAACCGAAATCAGACCGGCTAAAGTAGAGAAATAGGTAGCTAACAAAATGGGAATAAAAATATCGGAAGGATTGACTGCCCCGAGCTGGGCGCGGTAAACCATAATGCTGATGGGCAGAAGCGTTAAACCGGAAGTGTTGAGTACCAAAAACATAATCTGCGCATTGGAAGCCGTGCTTTTATCCGGATTTGTCTCCTGCATCTCCTTCATTGCCTGCAAACCGGTTGGCGTTGCCGCATTGTCGAGATTGAGCATGTTGGCTGCAATATTCATCATAATTGAGCCGTAAGCAGGATGCGATTTGCCCAATTCCGGGAAAAGCTTGTTAAAAAAGGGACCGATAACCCGTGAAAACACCTTGACAATCCCGCCCTTCTCCCCGATTTTCATAATTCCCATCCATAAAGTCAGTACGCCTGTAAGCCCCAATGAGATTTCGAATCCGGTTTTTGCCATGTCGAAAGTTTCATTCACCATGTTTGGAAAAACCTCCACATCACC
>CAYNOQ010000115.1:0-6972 GCA_964398855.1 uncultured Mariniphaga sp.
TAAAAGTTTTCTCAAAACGGCCAAAAATAGGGAATAAGCCAGATACTCAGTAAAAAAGCTGCAAATTGCATGGGTGCGCCAATCCGGATAAAATCTAACCCTGAATATTTTCCGACAGATTTGGTAACTAAATTAGAGCGGTATCCTCTTGCCGTCATAAAGCTGGAAGCGCCGGCAATGGCAACGGCAACAAAAAATGGGCGGGCGTCGGCGCCAAGCAGTTGCGCCGCCATGGCAGCAATGGGGAAAACCAGTGCAACCGCTGCATTGTTGGTAATGATTTCAGAAAGAACCGAGGTGAGCAGCCACATGATGGCAAGCACCCCCACAGGACCGATATTACGCACGGTGTTGATGGCTTCGGCAGCAAGAAGATTGGCTACCCCGGAATTTTGCATCGCCTTGCCGATGGCAAATGCGGATGCAATGGAGATAATCATATCCCAGCTCACCGACTTTGTATAATTTCTTTGTGGAACAATTTTTAGCCAGACCATCAACATTGCTGCGAAAGCAACATAGACAAAAATGTTAAGGCGCATTCCGAAACCCCATGAAACCAGTTCGTTGGTAACAATTGCCGCAACCATTGCCAGCAAAATCACTCCGGCAACCCATTTTACCCTTTTGCCTTTATCCTGACGAAAATCACCAATAAAGTTCACCAGATAAAACATCTGAGAAGCGCCCCAGGTGTTGTAAAAACTCTCTGTGGCAAGGAGAACCACATTGTCGCCTTCCTGCAATTTCAGGTTGTTGAGGTTTTCTGTTATGCGTTCGCCATGGCGGTGAATGGCTAAAACCACTGCGTTCAGCTGTTCAAAGAAATGACATTCCGTAACGGTTTGCCCCAACCAGGGGAAACGGGGCGACAAAACTGCTTCATATTGCTTCAGGTTTTCTCTCTTTTCGTGGCTGAGAAACTCTATCCCACTAAGTTTCACTTCTTTGTGATTAAGTATGTAGTTTAGCCTTTCTGAGTTTCCGGTTACAAGAAGTTCATCACCCGGCTGAACGGAGAGTTGTTTTTCGTACGGATATGAAATTTTATCATTTCGCGTCAACGAATAGACTTCAAGTCCGGGCAAACCTTCAATCCGGCGGTTAATGATTTTTTTCCCGATGAGCAGGCTTTGTTTTGTCAATTGAAGGTTGTAGTAGTAGTCTTTGCTTTCACTGACCGGCTTCTGGGTGAATCTGATTTTTTCACCGGGCAAAAGCCAGTTTCCAAAAACCGACATATATACCAATCCGAAAAGGGATATAAAAATGCCGATTTTCCCTAATTCGAAAAGGTGAAATCCTTTCACTCCGCTCTCTAACATGAGTCCGTGAACAACCAAATTGGACGATGTACCGATGAGCGTGCACATTCCGCCGAGAATTGCGGCATAAGAAAGCGGAATCAAAAATTTCTTTCTGGAGAGTTTCATTATTTCTGCCCAGCGGATGAGGATTGGCGCAAAGTTAACCACAATGGGCAGATTGTTTAAAAAAGCTGAAAAAGCTGCCACGGGCAGCATAATCCGGGGCAACATAAATGTCATCGGGTTTCGCTTTCGCGGAAGATAGATCGTAGCCAGCCTGCCTAACAGCCCCGACTGTTTAATGCCTTCATTGACAAGAAAAAGCACGGCAATTGTTATTAGTCCGTCATTTGAAAATCCTGCCAGCAGTTCCCGGTCGGTAATGATTCCCGTAACCATGAAAATTACGGCTGCACTCATCAGAATCAATCCAGGGCGCATAGCTTCCATCAGAAAAGCCACAATCAGGAAAAGCAAAACAATAAGTACTATCCAGGCTTCAAACGACATACAAAATCAAAAATATTTTAGAGACATAGTGCAAATTTCAGGAAGCTATCACTTGTGGCTTCGTTTCAGAAACTTCATAATCATTATCTTATTCTATTTATCATGCAACTATTCAGTTTTAAAAAACAACCGAAACAGAACAGGCAGTTTTCAGACATCAAAATTAGAAATGAATTTCTAAAACTGAAGGAAAGCGTAAACTTCATTTGTGCCAATCAATCTATATCTTTTTCAATCCATCCCGATCGGTCAGGTGCATTGGGGGTTTTAACCTTTTTTACGGGATTTTCTTTCAGTTGCCTGAGCAGCACTTCCACAGCTTTTTCAATGGATGGGTCTTCTCCTTTCGCCAACTGTTCGGGACGATCAACCACTTCAATGTCAGGATAAACACCGATTCCTTCGATGATCCAGTTTTCGTTTTCGTCATAAATGCCGAACCTTGGAACGGAGATATTTGCACCGTCCACTAATTGTGCATTTCCTGAAATTCCCACCAAACCGCCCCAGGTGCGCGTACCGATGAGTGTTCCAAGTCCTTTTTTCTTAAAATAGTAGGGGAAAGCGTCACCGCCGGAAGATGAATAACCATTTATGAGCATCACTTTGGGACCGTCGTGCGCAACTCCCGGCGTTCGCATGGGTTCAAGTCCGCTGCGCTGCCAGTAGCTGAGCGTTTTTCGGTCTAACAGGCTGGTCATCACATCCGGGATAAATCCGCCGCCGTTGTAGCGGTCGTCAATAATCAGCGCTTCCTTATCGTGATAAGCATACATTCCGCGGAAAAGTTCACGGTTGCCTTCATACGAAGTGTTGGGCACATGGATATAGCCGATACGCCCGCCGGAAAGCTTATCCACCAGCGCCCGGCGTTGGTTTACCCAGGTGAGATACATCAGCTCTAATTCACTTTTGACCGGTTCGATAACCGAAGTTCTCGGATTGCTGCCATCGGCATTTGCCGATACAGTTATTTCTGTGCGTTTTCCTGCCGTATTTTCCAAATAATGATATGGATTTTCATCTGATTTGATCTCTTTTCCGTTTATGGAAATGAGAAAGTCGCCTTCATTTACATCAACACCGGGAGCCGTAAGTGGTGAGCGACGCAGATTATTCCAGTTTTCGCTGTCGTAAATCTCTGAAATTCTGAACTTCCCGGCTTTTGTGTCAGGTTCCAGTCTGGCGCCTAAAAGTCCGCCCTCAATCCGCTTCACCTGCTCAAAGTCGCCCCAGTTAATGTAGGCGTGCCCAGCGTTCAGCTCCGAAACCATTTCACTGAGAATGTGATCGAGATCGGCACGGTGCCCCACGTAAGGCACCCATTTATTGTAATTTTCCCTGACTTTTTCCCAGTTTACTCCGTGCAGGTTATCTACATAGAAATAGTCTCTGAAAATCCGCCAGGCGTCATTGAAAATCTGTGTCCACTCTTTTTGAGGTTCGATTTTCATTTCAAAATTATCTAACTTTAGTTTGCCTTCACCCGGTTTTACTCCGGGTTTTATTGCTGTGATTCCGTAATCATTTCCTGAGCGATAGAGCATCATTTGATTGTTTGCTGAAACCTGAACCTGCGAGACATTGCTCATAATTTCTTCGCTTTTCTCCTTTTCAATATCATATTTTTCCAGTTTCCCGCCCCTGAGATAGAGCAGCGCTCCATCAACGGGGATAAGATCACGGTAGCTGCCGGTGGCAGGGGGCAGAACCACAATCCGGTTATTTATGCCTTCCACGTCAATTCTGACCGACACATCACCCTTTTTCTTACCGGAACTTTGCTCATCTGCACTTTTGTTGTTTTCCGATTTATCTTCCTTCACCGGCTCAATATCGTTCTTGTCCTTAAAGAGTTCGGGACCATCGGATGCAAGGATTATGGCATATATGCGCGTTGCATTCTGATAGACATAGTCAAACTCAAAACTTGAAAAACCGAGATTGAAATCGCGGTTGGATAAAAAGAAGATATAATTTCCGTCAGTTGAAAAAACCGGTGCAAAATCGTTGAAAGTGTTGTCCGTGAGCTGCATGTTTTTGGCTTCTTCAATATTGTAAACCCAAATTGCAGGCTGTCCGTTGGACGCTTCTTTTGCATAAACTATCCATCGGGAATCGGGAGAAAAGGCAAAATTCCGAATTTCAGATTCGACTGCTTTATCGGCAATTGTCTCTTTTCGGGTTTCTGTATTGATAATTTTCAATTGCAGGTTTCTGTCGGAATAAGCCAGATACTTACTGTCGGGCGACCAGATTGTGGCGTATTTCCATGCGGATGATCCGGAAGTGAGTTGTTCTGGTTTTGCATCTGCTTTATTCTCAAGCAGGTATATTTCATATTCACCAGTTTTGTCGGAAGTGTAAGCAATATATTTCCCGTTGGGTGACCATGCCGGATAAATTTCCCGAGCTCCCTGAGTTTGGGTGAGATTTTCTATGGAACCGTTTTCTGCCGGAACCGAAAAAATATCGCCGCGGGCATCGAGCAGCGCGCGTTTTCCGGTGGGAGAGAGCGTGAAACTGTGGATATTTCCCTTTATATTTTTAAAATAGGGGAGCAGTTCAGGATTATCGAAATGAATATTGACACTGATTTTTTCATGTTTTCCGGTTTTAAGGTTCAGCTTATAAAGATATCCGTCATTTTCAAAAACTAATTGTCCGTTTTGCCCGGAGGGCCACAGTACGTCCAGTTCTTTGAAATAGGTGACCTGCAGGATTTCTTTGGTTTGTGTATCGTAGCTGTATATGTTCAGCTTCAGGTCGCGGTCTGAGGCAAAAAATATTTTGTTGCCATACCAGACGGGCCACTGGTCGGAGCCGGCAAAGCTGGTAATCTGCTCCGAAGTGTTGTTTTTCAGGTCGTATATCCACAAATCGGTTGCCCGTCCGCCTTTGTAGCGTTTCCATGTACGAAATTCGCGGTCAACGGGAGTGAAACAGAGCTTTTCCGCATCGGGCGAAAAGGTGGCAATTCCACCATTGGCAACAGGTAGCGGTTTTTCAAATCCCCCGCCAATGTTTACCGTGAAATACTTTCCGTTTCGGTCGCCAAATTCGGTGCGATTAGAACGAAAAAGTATGTTTTTGCTGTCGGGCGTCCAGCCTAAAACGATATTATCGAACCCGCCCCGCGGAGGCACCACGCCAACAGAGTTATACCAGGTAAGTTGTTTGGGAACCCCGCCTTCGGAAGGAATTACAAAAACCTGGCGGCTGCCTGAATATTCGCCTGAGAAGGCAATCCACTTCCCATCAGGTGAAATTTTAGGAAACAGCTCCATTCCCGCATGGGAGGTGAGCCTTCGGGCGTCGCCGCCGTTTGAGCTGACTGTCCAGATGTCTCCGGCATATACAAACGCTACCAAATCACCATTTATGTCGGGGAAACGCATAAGCCTTGAATCCGGGGTTGCCCCTGCTTTTAGCGTAAAAAAAGCAGCAAGCAGAAAAACTGCAGAAAGTTTTATAATACTTTGCATGAGTCAAAATTTTTAAGAAATTTGATTTTTGGCGTTGAATATACGAATAACTGTGCCAGCGGGGATATTTTTTTACAAAAATTATAAAAAAACGGGGAAAGTGTTTCACTTTCCCCGTCATATATTCTACCTTATTGATTACACGTTGTAAGTAGATGAAGCGGTATCTCCGCCGCGGCCTGTCCAGTTTGTGTGGAAAAACTCACCACGCGGCTTATCAGTCCTTTCGTAGGTGTGTGCTCCGAAATAGTCGCGCTGTGCCTGCAGCAGATTTGCAGGAAGCCTTTCGGTACGGAACCCGTCGAAATAGCATAAAGCAGAGGTGATAGCCGGAACCGGAATGCCGTTTGAGAGTGCAGTTGCTGCAACTCTGCGCCATCCTTCCTGCGTACTTTCAACCTTCTCCTTAAAGAACGGGTCTAACAACAGATTTGGCAATTCGGGATTTTTATCAAATGCCTTTTTGATATCTCCCAAAAATACCGAACGAATGATGCAGCCACCGCGCCACATCAGGGCAATGCCGCCGTAATTCAAATGCCAGCCATGCTCTTTTGCAGCTTCCATCATCAGATTGTAGCCCTGTGCATAAGAGATGATTTTTGAGCCATAAAGCGCCATTTTCAAATCTTCCAGAAACTGTTCGCGGTCGCCTTCAAATTTGGGTTTTGGTCCTTCAATAACTTTTGAAGCCTGAACCCTAAGCTCTTTTTGTGCCGAGAGGCAGCGTGCAAAAACTGCTTCACCAATGAGGGTCAGCGGAATTCCCAAATCAAGGGCAGAAATTCCTGTCCACTTTCCGGTTCCTTTTTGTCCGGCAGCATCTAAAATGAAATCGACAGTTTCTTCGCCATTTTCATCTTTATAGCCCAAAATATCACGGGTAATTTCAATGAGATAGCTGTCAAGTTCTTCTTCATTCCATTTTTTGAACATTTCGTGCATCTCCTGATTGGACATACCCAGCAGGTCTTTCATAATCTGATATGCTTCGGTAATAATCTGCATATCACCATATTCGATTCCGTTGTGCACCATTTTCACGTAATGTCCGGCGCCACCTTCGCCAACCCAGTCGCAGCAAGGCTCTCCGCTATCCACTTTAGCGGCAATTGCCTGAAAAATTTCTTTCACATGAGTCCATGCATCAGGAGAACCTCCGGGCATCAGTGACGGACCCGTCAGTGCACCTTCCTCACCTCCTGAAACTCCGGTGCCAACATAGAGCAAACCTTTGCTCTCCACATATTCAGTGCGGCGAATAGTGTCGGGGAAGTGTGAATTTCCTCCGTCAATAATAATATCTCCCGGCTCGAGGTGCGGAATCAGCTGTTCGATGAAATTATCCACCGGCGCACCCGCCTTAACCAGCAACATCACTTTGCGCGGTCTTTCCAGTGATGCGACCAACTCTTCAATGGAATGCGCTCCGATGAATTTCTTCCCGGCGCCGCGTCCGTTGATAAAATGATCTACCTTTTCAACTGTCCGGTTAAACACTGCTACAGTGTAACCTTTACTTTCCATGTTCAATACCAGGTTTTCGCCCATTACGGCCAAACCGATTAATCCAATGTCTGCTAATTGTTTCATTATTCTTTTTAAATTTTATTGTGAATTATTTATAAAATATTTTTTGAAAATTATTGCTACTTAATCTCCACCTAATC
>CAYNOQ010000116.1:0-6955 GCA_964398855.1 uncultured Mariniphaga sp.
AAATCATGAAAAACTTCAGCAACACTTTTTTTGAAAAATCAGGGATTCCCCGCCAGTTGGCGTGGGGGTATTTGGGAATTCTCATTTTTATGATGGGAGACGGCATGGAGCAGGGCTGGCTTAGCCCTTATCTCATTGAAAGGGGAATGACCATGCAGCAGTCGGCTACTTTGTTTTCGGCGTATGGTATCATTATCGCTGTTTCATCCTGGTTGTCGGGTGTTTTGGCGGAAGGTCTGGGCGTGAAAAAAACCATGTTTGCAGGATTGGTTCTCTATCTTGCCGGAACCTTGGGCTTTGTAGGTTATGCCCTGCCCGGACTGCACAATGGCGCAATGCTCATTACTTATGCGTTGCGTGGGTTTGGCTATCCGCTGTTTGCCTACTCCTTTTTAGTCTGGATAACCTATGCAAGTTCCAAAAAGTCTCTTGGGCGGGCAGTTGGCTGGTTTTGGTTTGTATTTACCGGCGGGCTGGTGGTTCTTGGCGCTTTTTATTCCAGCTGGGCAATCACGCGAATCGGTTATATGAACACGCTCTGGAGTGCCGTGGGCTGGGTTTTGATTGGCGCTTTTTTCGCCCTGGTGTTAGTGAAGGACAAATCTGCATCCGGCATTGGGGGTGGGCTGAAAGACAAGCTGAATGAGCTTTTAAAGGGGTTAACCATTGTTCGTGAAGAACCAAAAGTTCTGCTTGGCGGATTGGTGCGGGTTATCAATACCACTGCACAATTTGCATTTCCTGTTTTTCTGCCTATTTACATGGCTCAGCACGGCTTTTCAACAACCGAATGGCTGCAAATCTGGGGGACGATTTTTACCAGTAACATTGTTTTTAACCTGATCTTCGGTTTTGTGGGCGATGCATTTGGCTGGCGCAATACCGTGATGTGGTTTGGCGGTGTCGGATGCGGAATTTCCACGCTGTTGCTGTACTATTCCCCACAGATGTTTGATCATAGCTACTGGGCAGTGATGATTTCAGGCGTTATCTGGGGGGCAATGTTAGCCGGATATGTTCCGCTTTCGGCGCTGGTGCCATCGTTAGTGGATAAGGATAAGGGAGCAGCCATGGCAATTCTCAATCTTGGCGCCGGACTACCGGTTTTCATCGGACCTGCGATAGTGGGAATTTTTATCGGAACCATAGGCGATTCGGGTGTAATCTGGATTCTGGCAATTCTCTATTTTATCAGTGCATTGCTGACAAAATTCATTACGCTTCCCGACAATGTCAAGACAATTAATCATGTAAAACAGTAATAAATAAAAAATATTCGAATGAAAAAAAATGTAGCAGAAGCGCTTGCATCAGCCAATGAAACAAAAGCGTTGCAGATAGGCAGCAACATATTGCACCGGCTGCCAAAACTCTTCGGGGAACAATTTGGGGAGAAAAGCGCAATTGTTGTTTGTGATGCCACCACGTGGGAAGTTGCCGGCAGCACAGTTCAAAAGCAACTGATTTCCGGCGGAGTTTCCGTTGAGGAACCGTTTGTTTTCGATAATCCGAAACCCTACGCAGAATTTGGCAATGTTTTAAAATTGGAGGAAATTTTAAACAAGTCCGAAGCAATTCCTGTAGTGGTTGGTTCAGGCACGCTGAATGACCTGACGAAACTGGCATCGTCACGCACAAACAGGCAGTATCTCTGTGTTGCCACGGCAGCTTCAATGGACGGGTACACAGCTTATGGAGCATCCATCACCTATCAGGGAGCAAAGCAGACTTTCTCGTGTCCGGCGCCACAGGCAGTGCTGGCAGACATTGAAATTATCAGAAATGCACCATCGCTGATGACAGCCGCGGGATATGCCGACCTGTTTGCAAAAGTTCCTGCCGGTGCCGACTGGATTCTTGCTGATGCATTGGGCGTTGAGGCGATAGATAAAAAAGCGTGGTCAATAGTTCAGGATGGTTTGAAAGATGCGCTTGCCGACCCAAAGGGAGCAAAAGAAGGCAAAGAGGATGCAATAACTCCTCTGGTTGAGGGACTTATGCTTGGCGGTTTTGCTATGCAATGGTCTAAAACAAGCCGTCCCGCTTCCGGAGCTGAACACCAGTTCAGCCACTTATGGAATATGGAACATCACACGCATCAGGGCGAAACCCCGTCACACGGGTTTCAGGTGGGCGTTGCAACGCTTGCCGTCACACGGCTCTACGAAAAATTGCTGGAATCTCCTGTAGAACAGCTTGATGTTGAAGCTTGCTGCAAAATGTGGCCTGACTGGGAAGAACTGGAAAAAAATGCTGTCGAAATGTTTCAGGATACCGATTTTTTAGAAACTGCTATAACACAATCGAAAGATAAATATATCTCAAAGGAAGGGCTGGCTGCTCAGCTTGAAAAGCTGAAAGTGGTCTGGCCTGAGCTGAAGGAGAAATTGAAAAACCAGCTGGTCCCGTCAGACAAACTGGAGGAAAGCCTGCAATTGGTTGGCGCACCCGTTATGTCTGAACAGATAGGAATTTCCAAAGAGAGAATGAAAAGCTCTTTTTTCCGTGCATGGCATATCCGTTCACGGTTCACCGTGCTGGATGTTGCAGTGCGAACGGGCTGGCTTGACAAATGGCTTGATGAATTGTATTGACTTGATAAAGTGAAATTTATGCAACTTTTTAATTTTTTAAAACCTGCTCCTGCCAAAGAGCAGACCATCACCGATCCGGAAAAGCTGGATGCGACCTATCGTTACTGGCGGACAAGAGTAATGTACACCACAATGATCGGGTATATTTTGTTCTATTTCGTCAGAAAAAATATTTCCATAGCCATGCCTGCCATGGAAGCCGATTTGGGTATCACAAAGGCCGAATTAGGACTTTTTCTTACACTTCATGGTGTTGTTTATGGGGTTTCCAAGTTTGTGAGCGGCATTTGGGGAGATCAGTCAAATCCCCGGTATTTTATGGCTTTGGGATTAGGGTTGTCTGCGCTGATGAGCCTGTTTTTCGGGTTGAGCAGCGGTGTGATTGCCTTTGGAGTTTTCTGGCTGCTCAACGGCTGGTTTCAGGGAATGGGTTTTCCACCCTGTGCAAACAGTCTCACCAATTGGTTTGCTCCAAATGAGCGGGGAATTAAGTTTTCCATCTGGAATACATCCCACTCCATTGGTGCGGGGCTGGTGCTCATTCTGAACAGTTTTTTGGTTGCCTACAACTGGCGCTACTGTTTTATTGTTCCGGCAGCTTTAGGATTTGTTGGTGTTGGTTTTATTCTGAACCGGCTGAGAGACAAACCCGAATCGCTCGGACTTCCGTCCATTGAAGAATACAAGGGAGTTACTCCCGAAACAACCCACGAAGAAAAAGAGGACTTGAATTTCAAACAGTTTATCAGGAAAAAAGTATTTGGCAGCCCGACGATATGGTTTTTGTGTCTGGCAAATTTCTTTTTATATACCATCCGGTATGCAATTTTAGACTGGGGACCCACTTTTCTTACAGAGATGAAAGGGGTGGAACTTCATCATGCAGGGTGGTTAGTTGCAAGCTATGAAGGATTTGGAATTTTCGGAATGCTTTTGAGCGGCTGGATGATGGACAAACTCTTTAAAGGAAGAGGCGGAAGAGCTGCATTCATTTATATGTTCTTTTGCACCATTGCAGTGCTTCTGTTCTGGAAAATGCCGCAGGAATCTATGCTTTTTTATGGTTTGCTGCTTTCATTAATCGGATTTTTCATCTATGGACCACAGGCGCTTGTGGGAATAATTGCTGCCAATCTTGCTACCAAAAGGGCAGCCGGAACGGCCATCGGGCTGACCGGAATATTTGGCTATCTCAGCACGGTTATGTCAGGTTGGGGACTGGGCTTAATAGTTACCCGCCATGGCTGGGGCATGGGATTTCTTATTTTGGTTGCTTGCGGAATTGCAGCAACATTGTTTTTCGCATTCACATGGAATGCAGGTCGGGTTGATAAAGTAGCTGCTTAAAAGCAGAAAATATGTGATGTATGGAAATGACAATTGAAAATATAAAAACAAGATTAAAGAAGGTTAAGGTTGTTGCATTAGACATGGATGGAACTATCTATTTGGGGAATTCAATTTTTCCTTTCACCGGCTCTTTTTTGAACGGATTGACAGATTCAGGAAAAAGATTTGTTTTTCTGACGAACAATTCATCCAGAAATGCGCAGGATTATTATCTCAAACTCAGGGAGATGGGGTTGAATGTGGAAAAATCTCAAATTTACACTTCCGGCGATGCAACCATTGAATACCTGAATAGTATGAAGCCGAATGCGAAAATTTACCTTATGGGAACTGAAAATCTCGAAGAGGATTTCAGACTTTCCGGATTTCATTTAACAGATAGAGACCCCGATTTTGTGGTTTTGGGATTTGATTTGACCTTTACTTATGAAAAACTGGAAAAAGCATGTGATTTGGTCCGGCAGGGTGTTCCGTTCATTGCCACCCATCCCGACTTCAACTGCCCGGTGGAAGATGGGGGAATGATTCCCGATTGCGGCGCTTTGAGTGCAGCAATTACAGCAGCAACAGACGTGCTCCCAAAAGTTATCGGCAAACCGCATCAGGAGATGCTTGAAGGCATTCTGAATCGTGCAAAAATAAAAAAGGAAGAGCTGTGTATTGTAGGCGACAGGCTGATGACCGACATAAAAATGGGACAGGATTTCGGTATCCCCAGCATTTTGGTGCTGACCGGCGAAGCTCAGCTTGAAGATCTGGAATCATCTGATGTTGTGCCCGATTTAATTATTGAAAAAAATATCGATTTATTGAAGTATTTATAATCCTTTCATTAAAGTCATTCTCCTTCTTCCGGGAAGGGAATGACTTTACTATTTTTATTGCTCCGGTTCAGAATAATTTAGGCTGATAAACAGTTATGCTACGGTTTTTCAGCAGGCTTTGTACAGACAAAAAGAAGCTGTATTTTCAGCATAATTGACGAATGGCTGGTATTGCTTTCCTGTGTTAAACTGATGAGAGAAACAGTATTCTCATCGGTGGTATATGGAGGAAATATTACAATGTTCTATAAGTCAGTGTGTTTAAAAAAATGTTAACAGCTTGCCCAATTTAGCTGCACTCAAAAAATTCTTTATAGCTTTGCAGAATACTTTAAGGTCTTTTTTAATTAAAAAGAGTCGTTATGGAGACAAATGAATCTCAAAATCAGATAGTTATAACCATGTCGTCTGATTTGAAAAAACAAAAACTTCCCTTAAACCTGCTTCTCTCACTTATTGCCGGAATCATTGCCGGAATGGCAATTATTTTCGGACTTTTTTGGGGAGCCGAAGTGCTGTTCAACATCTGATAATCTGCAAAACAGAACCCGTAAACTCAACACAGTTCAGTTATCGTTAAAAAGCAGAAAAAGAAAAATCTTTTAAAGAGAGAACTATTCTGACCTTATAACTTTCTCTATTTCAAGCAGTTCATCGTTATTGAATGTGGTGTTTTTCAATGCATTGACATTTTCATCAATCTGCGCAGCGGAGCTTGCACCAATCAGGACGGAAGTAACCCGGCTATCTTTCAGCACCCACGCCAAAGCCATCTGAGCAAGCGATTGTCCGCGTTGTTGTGCAATTGCATTGAGCTTCACAATTTTGTCATGAGCTGATTCCACATCACTCTTCTTCAGAAAAACTTCACGGGCAGCCCGTGAATTCTCCGGAATACCTTTCAGATATTTGTCGGAAAGCAGTCCCTGTGCAAGCGGCGAAAACGGAATACAACCCACACCCTCTTTATCAAGCACATCTAATAGTTCATCTTCTACCCAGCGCACAAACATTGAGTATTTTGGCTGATGAATCAGACAGGGCGTGCCCAATTCCTTCAAAATTTGAATAGCTTCGCGCGCCATTTCAGCAGGATAATTGGAAATGCCTGCATACAAAGCTTTTCCCGAGCGCACCGCCTGATCGAGTGCCATCATGGTCTCTTCCAGCGGAGTATCCGGGTCCGGACGGTGCGAATAAAAAATATCCACATACTCTAACCCCATGCGTTTCAAGCTCTGATTGAGGCTTGCTAATACATATTTCCGGCTTCCCCACTCCCCGTATGGACCTGCCCACATCAGGTATCCTGCCTTTGTTGAAATTATCAGCTCATCCCGGTAGGCGCTGAAATCCTGTTTCAGGATTTTTCCGAAATTCTCTTCGGCTGATCCCGGAGGCGGTCCATAGTTGTTTGCCAGATCAAAGTGAGTGATTCCCAAATCAAAGGCACGCCGCAACATGGCGCGTCCGTTTTCAAAAATGTCTGTTCCGCCGAAATTGTGCCACAGCCCTAACGATACGGCGGGGAGTTTCAATCCCCATTTTCCGCAGCGGTTATATTTCATCTCCCCATAGCGGGATTTATCCGGTATATAAGTCATTTTACGATGTTTTATAAATTCAACAACAATTTTTTCATTCCTGAAAGATATTGCTTTTTGAAAATTTATGCAAATGTTCCGGATAACTTCCTGAGAATGACACTGTCATTCCATGCAAAAGCAGCACCAATGCAGCTCACAAGTTTTAGTGAAAATAATGAAAAAGAATACCGGGTGATTTTGTTAAATTTTTATTAGCTTCGCTATTTATATGAGATACTGGTAAAAGCCATAAAAGTGAAATTGCCTAACGAAAACGAATACTGGAGAATTATTTGGGATAATTTCAGAGCTGGAGATCGCCGTGCTTTTGAAATTATTTACAGCGAATTTGTTGACGCTCTGTTTGCTTATGGCATAAAAATAACTCCCCATCAAAACATAGTTGAAGATGCCATCCAGGATTCTTTTCTTGATATTTTCAAATATGGCAGCCGCTTGAGAAAACCTGATTCATTAGAGTTTTATCTCTATAAAACGCTAAGGCGAAATATTATCAAGAAATTGAAAGATAAGAGTCGTTTAGCTTATGTAGATGATTTTTCCCCTTTTTTTGATTTGAAATTTCCATTGGAAGCAGCCG
>CAYNOQ010000117.1:0-6886 GCA_964398855.1 uncultured Mariniphaga sp.
ATGGTATAATTTCCATCCAAGTCGGTTACGGTACCCGATGTGGTACCTTTCACAACTATAGTAACACCAGGCAACGCTTGTCCGCCACTGTCGGTAACTTTTCCTGAAACGGAACGTTGCTGTGTTCCGGTTGCATGGGAAATCATAGGTTCATCGCCCGGCTTAATACTCTGCGGAAACAGCAGAATATGTCGGTCATAAACGCTGTACTCCACCTGAGTACCGGCAAAAACCTCATTCAATGACTCGTCAATGGTCTTATTACGGATTTTTACCGTCACTTTTCGATCGAGATCAATAAGTCCCGGACTGTAGGCAAACCGAAACTCTGACTGATTCTCAATCGCATCCAGAACTTCTGCCACTCTGGCATTTCGCATATCTAACGAAAGCTTTGTGGTCTGGCTGTAAACAGTTGCTGACAACTGCAACAGCCCTGCTAACAAGAACAAAAATGTCAACTTCATAAGCCTCAAACTTTTGTTCCAAAAAGAAGGAACCTGGTCCCTCACAATTCGGATTTTTTCCATACTTTTGTAATGATTTAATTAAACAATTTATTTACCTCTTGCCGGAGGTAAGAATTGGACGGAGGTGTTGCCGCACCTCCGTTTTCTTAACTGCCGGCTTCTCTTAATTTCCTTTTGTCTATATCGATTTTTATAATCTCATCTTTTTGCACCACTTTAATTGGGGTTATCCGCTCCATAAGAGTCAAAACATTTTCTAACGGTTCATTTTCAATAGTAAAGGTGTAACGCAAATGCTTCGTTCCGGGCGCCACTTCAAACTGCTGGTTATATCGTTTTTCAAGCCGTTTGATCAGATCATCAATGGAAAGATCGTAAATATTGATTATCCCGTCTTTCCAGGAGGTGTATCGAACAACGTTCACCCTGTTTGTGAGTACCTGATTTTTCTTCAGGCTAACTTTTGCCATCTCGCCGGGTTTCATCCGGTATAAAACCCGTTCATATGAAGTATTGAAAAGCTCAACGGAACCATTTTCCAGAACAACATCAACCGAAGTTTCCGGTTCGTAAGCGTTAACATTGAATTGTGTTCCCAAAACTTTTACTTGCAGCCCGTTGCAATTAACCAACAGCGGAAGTGCTTCATTCTTTTTAACATCAAAATAAGCTTCGCCTAAAAGCGAAACTTCCCGATTTTTGGAGGAGAAAAAATTGTTGTAGGAAAGTTTTGAGCCGGAATTGAGCCAGACTAATGACCCGTCAGGCAATTCAACTTTTGAAATCTGCCCGTTTTCTGTAATAACCCGGGTAAAAGTTTCCGGAATATCAGCAGGCTGATTTGAATAGTACCACAGCAGACTGCCAACAGTAAAAATAAAAAAGAAGATGGCAGCTACCCGGTAAAATTTCATTATTCTACGGGATTTCTGCCATCTGAGATAACTTTTTTGTTCAAGAGTTGTCTGAAAAAGATACCAGCTTTCCGCACTACCACCGGGAAACTCATTTGCTTTCAGACTCTTTCTCCAGTCTAATCTAAAATTGTGAAAAATTAAATGATTTTCTCTTTTACGCAGCCAATCAAGTAATTTTTCCAACTCATCATCAGTTGCCCTGCCTTCAAAATATTTAAATGCCGTTTCCTTCATATTAGTCTTTCTATTAGGAGTACAAATGAGTTGCAAAAAACCCTACCGCTTGTAGAGAAAAAAATTGACTGCATATAGTTGTTTACCCTATCCCTTCTTTTTAGGACTGGAGCAAGGGGTGGGCAGGGCAGGTGGTTTTCAACCTGCCCTTTCAGGGCGTAACGTCAACTACATCAATAACCAAAGTGAAAAAGAAAATTGCGCCCTGAAAGGGCAGATTAAATCTTTAGCGTTTACGTTGATAATCAATAAATTTTTACTTTAGCAAAGCAAGGCACAGTTTACAAAACCGCACTAACGGAGGAAATTCACTATAAAAGTTGTACCTCACAAAAATCCATAAATCATTCCTAACCCAGATAAAACAGCGATTAAGACAATTAGCAAAGAATATTTCTTCAACAGTTGTACCCGAATCCGTTCTTTGGCTTTTGCAATATGTTTTTCCACCATTTTAATGCTAATGCCCAATTCTTTCGCAACCTCCGCCTGTTTTTTACCTTCGAGTTTTGATTTTACAAACGCACTTTTCATTTTAGGCGGCAAATCATTGACCGCTTGCTGCAATGTTTCCAACAGCATCTCCTCAAGGCTTTTTTCTTCTCTGTTATTCAAATCAAGCTGATAAAGATACTGCAATTCATTCACATTCAGCCCTTCCACATCAAAGTGGTTTGCAGTCAGTTTTTTGCTTTTTAAATAGTTGAAGCATCTGTTTCTGACCATCACAAAAAGGAGACTTTCCAATCGTTTTTCAATATTGATGCTTTCATGCTTTTCCCAGAGAACAATGAAACATTCCTGAATAATATCTTCTGCTTCGCTATCGTCTTCCAAAAAAAGAGCACAATATCCTTTCAGGCGCGGATACAGCAACCGGAAAACCTCCTTAAGTGCAGCAGGATTTCCCTTCTTTAGTTCTATTTTAGTTGCTCTATCGAACATTGCTCAAAATATTCAGATTTTAATCTTTATTGATTGTGAAAGATACAAATATCTACTTTTGAAAACAAAATATTATCATTTGTAGCGACAATAATTTTCCATACCGGCAAAAAAAACTTTATTCCGATTCTTCCGGATACCACGTATCAAGAACTTCAGATATTTCTTCTGAAGGCTCTAATGCCACAATCCTCAGTAGCTTATCAGCATTTCCGACTTTATAGATATCCTCCGTTATTTTTAGATATTTTTCAATTTCCGGTATATTAACCTGTTTCCCGTTGCAGTCGGTAGCGCCGGCAATAAACAGTTTTCGCGGAGCCAAAGCTGCTGCAAGGTCAGGCAGGTCATAAGATGTGAGCGCGCCCGGCACAAGACTGTAAACAAAATCAGGTTTATAGAATCGATTTTCAACAAATGACTGGTAAGATGAGTAAGGATTCAAAAGTATTACCTGCGAAATAACCGGGTTAAATGCCGCTGCGTGCAGCAGAACCGGAGCCATTTCAGAAAAAGAAAAACCATAAACGGCAGTTAGGTTATTTTGCCTTTTCAGAACATGAAATAATTTTACCACATCAGCTGCCTGTATGCCAACAATGCTTTTCCCTATCTGCATGGCAGTAAACAGTAAGTTATAGGAAACATTATTAATATACGCATCTCCTTTTAATCTGCCGTCACCAAGCTCTCCGACTCCGGGAAGATCAGGCACAAGCAGGGTAAAACCTTTATTTACAAACCATTCTGCCGTCTTTTCATTCAGATGGTTCTTACCTTTAGGATGCAGAAAAACCACTCCCTTGCCGTTCTGCTTCTCAGGGACATAAAGAAGATAAGGAAGAACATAGTTGCCTTCTCCCTTAATGAAATATTTTTCTATCACATAATTCTCTGCGGCAATCCTTCCTGTAAATACAGGTTTATCGGTAAAAGATGGTTCTTCATAACCCGAAAGCTTTTTTGCAGTTGCAATAACTTTCTGAATATGCGTATCCGGTGTTTTCCGGGACTGCTCTAAGTTTTCAATATACTTCCCGGATTCTTTTAAATTCAGGGAAAAAACAGTTTCGCTATCCAATGAAGTAGCCAGCTGACCGGTAGAGGTTTTCTGCAGCTCCCCGGCGGTGAGAAAATCAACCTCTTCTTCTTGATTCGTTCCCGGCAGATTTAAATGTTTTTGGAAAAATCCGTACATGGCTTCACGATTCTTTTTTGTGTAACCGTGAACATGGTCATCTTCGGCTAAGCTTATATTCTCCGGCTTCCCAAAGATATTATACACATTTTTAATTTCAGAAAAAGTTTCATAAACTCCCTGAATATTAAAAAAATCATTGGTGGTTGCCATGATTAAAACAGGTTTTGGTGCGCAGGCTTCAATAAAATCGGCATGGTCAATTCCCCGTAAAATTCCATGAAAAAAGTTTTGCTCTCCATCCTGTACGCCTATTGATTCCATGAGTCTTCTAAAGCTTGTTATGTAACAGGCTGGTGCAGAAGCTGCCACACGGTCATCAAGCGCTGAAATATAGGCAGTTTGCGTTCCGCCGCCGGAAAGTCCGTGAACTCCGATTCTGTTGGGGTCAACCTCTTTTCTGCCGGTCAGGTAATCAATTCCCCGGACTCCGTCCCAAATAAAATAGCGGGCAACAGACTGACCAAGAAGGGCTGTTTGTACCGATGGATAGGAATGCTCTTTTGTGGAGCTTCCAATATCTGATTTTCCGGTGGTAAAATTGAAATATTGCAAACGCTCGCCCTGTCCGGGCGGGTCAAATGCCAAAACTACAAAGCCTTTTTTCACAAGATTTAACAGCGGAAGCTGATATATATCTCTTCGATACGCCTCGTTGCTGTGTCCCGTGCAGAAAAGGATAGCAGGAGCAGGTTTCTGCCTTTTGTCAGGAATGAAAAGAGAAGCTGTAACATGAAATCCAGGCAGCGATTCATAAATCAGGTTTTCTACAATGTATCCGTCCTTTTTGATTTTTCCTGTAATCTTTGCATTTAACGGTGTCTTTTCAGGAAATTCACCAACTACTTCCCAAATGGTGCGCTTTATTTTTTGCTGCCGCTGAAGCCAGTCGCCGGTAGTTTTAAGTTGTGCAATTTCTTTTTCTCTCTCATCAAGCAGTCGGTAGGCTTCATCCGTTAAGTGATGATACAGTGAGTTTGGTGCATCGGAATATTGCAGCCAGTTTAAAACTTTGAGATTATCCTGCGCAGATACTTTGCAGACAAAGCCTGAAAAGAAAAACAGGAAAAGAGTAAAAAACAGATGTTTAAATTTGATTTTCATGTGATTTGATTTTTGATTACCTGATTGGAGAAATGAAATTACGGGCACTTTCCCCGTTTACTGTTTCATGCTCTCAAACATTCATACGACTTCTAAACATGCAATATAAGCAGTGCATCTGGGAGATCAGTAATTTTCAGCACAATGTAAAGGACAGATGCGAAGCATACTGTCCTTTACATTTTTAAATTTCTGTAGGTTTTTTCAACCTGTTTAATTCACAATTGCGGCAATTCCGGCTCCAATCAGGCTAGAGTTGGGCACCTCCACAATTTCGTAGTAACGCCGGTTTTCTCCTGAGAGGAAGCCCTGCAGGAACGATTCGAACATCACCTGGAAGTTGTTCATTTTGTAGAATGTGGTTCCCTCTATGGTCATAAGAACCGGCTTATCAGCAGTTTTCGCCTTTCCTGTTTTCAGAATCACGGCGGCAAGACTTGCAGCAGTGAGTTTTGCAGCGCGCTGAATCAAAGTGTTGATAATTTCGCAGGCTGCCTTTTTGTCTTCTTCCGTAACCAAAATGGTTGAAAGAACATTTGAAGGCAATTCGATGCCGCAAACATATTTATTCACTTCTTCGGATGTGAGTTCCCCCATCTCCTTCATTTTTACTTTGGTTTCGGCGCTGAAAACTCCCTCGTCGGCAGCCATTTTCAATGCAGTGGTGCATAGTCCGCCAAAATATCCGCCGGCAATCATCTTTTCAAAAGTGTAGCGCCCGGGCAGTTTTGTGGTGTTATCAAAAGCTATGTCAATATCGGTGCGGGGCATGAGGTTGAAATTCCCGGTTTCGATATTGATAATCTGGGCTTCATTTAAGTTGAGATTGGGCGTTTTCGTGATGTTTTTATTTTGCTCGATATAGCAGGCATTTGTTCCTGTTCCCAAAATAAAACCGATATAGGTGTCAAATTCCCGTCCGGCAGTTGCTGCTTTACCGGCAAGCAGCGTGGAGACAGTGTCGTTCATCAGCACAATTTTTTTGTTGGGAGTTCCCATTGCCTCAAGCAGATTTTTACCTACCATTTGTCCGATAACTTCCGGTGCCTTAACCTCCTTGCTCCATTCGAGAAGTTTGCCGTCTTTATCAGGATAAATTTCCACTGCATAGGAAAAACAGAAGCCGATTTTGTCGGAAACATCCACATAGCTGGTGAGATAAGCTGCCAGCGTGGCAAAAAACTCCTTATTGGACAACTCCTCATCAATGGCAGGCATTTTCCGTTGCTGCAAGTTCTCGGTAACCAACTGCATGTCGTTGTCGAAATACATTTTTACCGCTCTGAAATTGGTGCCTCCCGCATCAATCGCCACAACCGGCTCGTTGGGAGTAATTTTCCCTTCGGCGCCAATATAGGTCGGAATCATTTGCAGTGAGCCCGGTTTTCCTTCGAGCCCCAAATTCATTTCAGAAATGAAATCGTCGGCAATCGACTTAATATCAATTTCGGATGCTGCAAATTTGTGTTTTTTAATGAATTCTTGTGTCTTACTCATACTCATAACTACTTTTACTTTTTTAAATGAATTTTTGCTTTATTTCTCTTGTTGAATTTTTTGCTGCAAATTATAAAAAATCCCGTAAGCTTTTACAAAACATTCTCAATTTTAAAAACCCATGCATAGGGCGAGGGATTTGAAATTACTGTCATCGCCGGTGGCACAATGACAAATGAATCTCCTGATCTTCTTGATTTGACAGCTCCATCGAAACCAAGCAGAGACACTTTCCCAGCTTTGTTTATCCCTTTTATTTCAATTGCTTTCTCAGGAAATGTAGTGCAAAGCACGTACAGGTCTCTCCCCTTTTTTGTGAAAAACACATTTTGGATATTGTTGTCTGCTGCGCCTTCCCACCTTCGTGTTTCATATATGGCTTCGCCGTTTATTTGCAGCCACTCGCCAATATCCAGCAGGCGTTGCTGCTGGATCACCGGAATGCGTCCATCGGCTGTGGGGCCTACATTGAGCAAAAGATTGCCTCCATCGGAAACTTTTGCAATAAGCATATCAATCAG
>CAYNOQ010000118.1:0-6776 GCA_964398855.1 uncultured Mariniphaga sp.
GTGAGCCACAGATTGCCTTCGGAATCGAAATCAAGTCCGCCAACCCAGACATACGGAGCATCCGGGCTATCAGGGAGTGCCGTTTCAAGCGGACTGTTGTGATTGGTATAGCGGTGCACAAGCTCATCATTTTTAAATTCCAGCAATCCGCCGCCCCAACTGGCTGCAAAAAAATGGCTTTCATCTTGCGGATTCACAGCAATAGAATGGATATTATGAAACCCGTCCATTTCGGGGATTTCATTTTTGGAAAAGTAGGTCCACCGGTTGTCGCTAAGCCGTTGAAATCTGGGAGTAATCCAATCGGTTGTATTTCCAGGGGTAACCCACAAATTCCTGCCGATTTGCTGAAGTGAATAGATAGTATTGTCAATCGGCCCGGAAAATGTTACCCGTTCAGAGTTTTCTCCCAAAATCCGTATGAAAGAGTATTGCTCGTCAGCAATCCAAATGGTTCCATCAGCAAAAGAGGCAGCGCTTTTTGGTTCAATGGAAGAAACCGTCTTGTCATTAAACTGGTAGTTTGTAATGTGTCTTGAGACAGCATTGTTTTCATCTACAATGTACACCTGTCGGCGACTTGCAATGACAAGGAATTTCCCGTTGCTCTGCATATCTGCAGCAAAACCGATTTGTTTCAGATAGGGCTGCCAGGTATTCCCGTTCAGAATATACATTTCATCTTCAAACCAGGTTTCGGGAGTGTAGTTGGCAATAATTTTTCCGGAATGAAAAGCCAGATGATTGAACTTTCCATCCGCGTGGGGAATGTTTTCAATGCGCTTCCACAAATTAAAATCGAGCAGATTGCTGTTGTGCCTGTCAGCTCTTAAGATTCCGTTGTCCGTTGCTGCATAAAGATATTCCGAGTCGGCTTCTACATCGTTGACCGAGATGTAACTTCCGTTTTCTCCGATGATATAAGTATCCTTAATTTCCTGCTTTTGAAGATTCAGCACTACAATGCCAAAGCTGCATGAAAGATAGGCTTCATTTTCAATGATAGAAATATTGTTGATTTTCTTGCCGGTAATCTGCTTGCGCATGATGTCGGGAAGATTTATCACTTTTTTATCATAAATCAGGTCGATATTGCAGTTGGCATAGGTAACGATCAGTGCCTTGTCGGCTTCACTCCAGGCGATGGACTCAACGCCAAAATCCGATAATCCGGCAATCTCTGAGAGTTTGCTTATGCTGTTGTCGCGGGTATCATAACAGATAACGCCGCCACCGGTTACACAGTAAGCCTTGTCGGGAGAAAGCGCAACTTTGAATGCGCTGTTATAGGATAAGTAATCATGCCAGCTTCCCTGGCGGTGTTGTGCAGACAAGGCAAATGCGTTAAGAAATACAACGAGCACAAAAAATTTTTTTTTCATAACCTTTTTGCGGAATTCATTATTTAAACGGAACTCCCTCTTATTTATTTTAATACGATTTCCCGCTATCATTTAGAAAACTGACATGTCTATTCTCAGGTCAAGTTTATATTATTCATTTCAAAAAATTAAAATAATTGGTAAAAATCGATCTTGATATCATCCAAACGGAATGTCTCGCGATTCGGATTCCACAGATAAACTACTATCTCTTCTTCTTCTTTCAAGTCATAAAAATTCCTGAAATAAACTATTTCATTCCATTGATGCAGTTTTTCAATCTCTTTTTCAAGTTTGGCGGCATGCCATCCGGACTGAATGTTTCCAGTCCTTACTTCGCTGACCATTAGTGCACTGCAATAATTTTCCGGATAAATTTTAGCTTTAACAATCAGTGTACCGCTTTTTATTTTCAGGTCATTGCATGAAATCCTGACCATATCAAAAAAATCATCTTCAGTATGGATTTTCATGCTTTTTTCTCCTGAAAATGCAATGGAATCATTTGGCAGTGGCTCATTTTCAAAATCCTGAAATAAATGAAACAAACTGTTCTTTTTTTCCTGATGCTGAGCCAGTATTTCATGCAGGGTTAAGTTTTCATTCCTGGCACTCAGTCTCTTCAATGCAAAAAAGGAAATGACTAAAAAAACTGCCAAAGGGATAAATATAAAAATTCCGCCACGAAATTTATATTTACGAACTGCGTACCCAATCAGGAATAGAAGGGCTAAAAGAAATAAAGCATTTGAAATAATATAAGGAACCAGAATTTTCTGATTTTCATACTTGAACCGGATAACATGTTCCCCTTTAGGGAGATAAATAGTCCTGTAATTGAAGTTTGAAGTATAAACAGGTGTTTCACTATGATCAATATATGCTTTCCAGCCCTTAAAATGAGTTTGCAGCATGGTCAGAAACTGACTGTTTTTTGTTGTGGCTGTTGCCACAACTTTAGTAGGTGAAAATTCAGTTATAACAATCTCATCACTGTTGTCGGCTTTTGCAGGCTTTTTGGAAAGGATTTCAAAATCTTCACCGGAAAGATATAACACTTTTGCATCTTTTTCGACATCTACTTTTTTATCATCAAATTGTTTCAGGGGAAGGATGGTGTCTGAGAAATAGAAGAGATGATTGTTCAGCACAGCGTTTCTGAGATTGGGAAAATCGCCATCAAGCCTGCTGTACGAGTCCAGCTTAAAAGATGAAAAAGAGTCAAAAGAGACCTGTTTAGAAAAAATAGAAGTGTTTCTCCAAAAAGGAGAAAATAAAGCGTGCTGCTGGTCGTTGAAAATAATTTTGCTGTCAGTAGGTATCGGAAATTTACCGGGATACAACGCCAGATCCTTTTTCATTCTGAAAGGCTTATGCAAGGCATCCGTAACAGTTGCAGACATATTCAACTGCGTTGCCACAATTGTTTCGGCAGCCACAAGAATAACAACAAGCAAGGAAGCGCGTTTCAATCTCACATATCTGAAAATTATTGAAAGAAAAGCAATACAGATTATAATCTGAAAAACTGACTGAAAAAATACATGCTGATAAAAAGACATACTCAGCAATTTATCGGCTAAGTTTCTGTATTCCTTTAAGGCGCTGAATTCCTGGGCGCTGACTTTAGTCAGGGCATAGAAAACAAGAGCAATCAGCATGAGCAAAAAGAAAATTCCCAACGCAAATATCTTGTTCTTTTCTTTTTCATAATTTTTTTGAAAATAGGCAAAATAATTAGCTGCCAAAAGGATAAATGCAAACAGCCCAAAAATCCGGATATATGCTGCTGAAAGGAAAAGATTCATAAAGGGGACATATTTGAATAGCAATTCCCTCACCGGCAAGAAAGAAAATGACATGGCAAAAATCACCAGTCCGTAACCAAGAATCAGATATTCGGGAACAGAGCGTTTATGAAAAAGAGCGGCAAGAAACAACAAAAAAGGAATGAATCCGAAATAGTGATTCCGAAGCGCCACATCGGCAACACCAAAAAATTCATCATATTTTAGCGTTGAATTGGGGAGAATGAATGAAATTACGGATTTGAAACTTTGTCCGAGACCGGTTGATTGTGCAAGGCTTATTCCGCTTGCCAGGCGATTAACCGAGGGAATAATCTCCAGTGTTGAAACAATGAGAGGCAGAGAAAAAGCAATCACAATCAGCAGTAACCAAAGATTTGCCCGGATTGTTTCCCAGACTACCCGGAAATTTCTCTGTGCTGTTTCTTTAACAATAAAATAGAAAAAAAGAAGAATTAACAGATAAAAAAGAGTAAAGGATAGTGCCTGATAAGCACCCGAAATCATCAAAAAAACAAAAACAGCAGTTTTCAAAGCCTGAATGAAATTTCTCTTCTCTTGCAGTTTTAGGAAATGCAAAATCACAAAGGGAATCCACGCAGCGCCAACCAAAAGAAAAAAATGTTGCCCGTGAGCGGTGATAAAACCACTTAGCGCATAGGACATACCGGCAAGAAGCGAGGCAAGATGGTTTTTATTAAAATGAAGAGATAGTCCGTACATTCCTCTTGCTGCAAGAAACAGATAGAGCATAAACAAAATGTGCATGACATAAATGCTATATCCCGTAAAAAGACTGGTGTACAACAACTCGGGGTAAAAAGTTGGAGCCTGCAGGTCTGCATAAAAAGGGGTACCTGTTTGCTGATAGGGATTCCAGAAAGGGAAATATCCCGACTGGATACATTCTGAAAAATAAAAACGGAAAGGAAATACCACATCTATGAGGTCCCACTTTAGCGCCTGTGTAAAAAAAGCAACCTGCCAGTATCCTAATAAAACAACAACTAACAGAAAAAGAGAGGGTTTTATTTTTTTTAAAAAATTGACCATTCTGTTATGTAGATTTTAAATAATCCGTCAGCTTTTGCACAGCTCTTGCCCGGTGGCTGATTTGATTTTTTTCATTGAGGCTCATTTCTGCAAATGTTTTTTGGAATCCGTTTGGCAGAAAAATAGGGTCGTATCCAAAGCCGGTATTCCCTTTTTTTTCGCTGATGATTTCTCCATCAACAATTCCCTCAAACATCTGCTCGTTGCCGTCAATCACCAATGAAATCACTGTGCGGAACCGGGCGTTTCTGTTTGTTTTGGTTTTCAGCTTTGCCAGAACCTTGTCCATATTTGCCTGCGAATCTTTGGACTCGCCGGCATAGCGGGCAGATAAAACTCCGGGCTCACCGTTCAGCGCTTTAATCTCAAGACCGGTGTCATCCGCAAAACAGGGGTATCCGTATTTTTCATAAATGAAAAATGCTTTTTGCCGGGCATTTTCTTCAAGTGTGGAGTAATCTTCGGGAATTTCTTCGTTGCACCCGATATCTTTCAGGCTTAGCAATTCAAAGCTGTTGCCTAAAATTGCCTGTAATTCTTCTAATTTGTGCCGGTTATTTGTTGCAAATACCAATTTCATCGCTTTTGTTTTGCGTAAAAATAGGTAAAAATCCCATTTTCAAGCCATAAAATTTTTTGAATGGAACCACCCATTGAAAACATTTATTCACAACCATCTGTGAATAAATTTATCCTGCGAATGGTAACAGTTCATTTTTGAATTTATTAACTTCGCATCAATTGAAAGTTAAAAATATTATGCCCTACCGCCGATTGCCAACAACCGACAGAGCCAGGCTCCGCGCTCTGGATGCAGCTCTGAACATGGCTTCCACAAGAGATGCCGGCAAGCTCGCTTTCAGCAAATCCACTGTTCTTGAATTGAAAGAAGTAAAAACAAACTTTGAGAATCATCTTCGTCAGTATGAGTTTGATATGCAAATCGAATCGGAGCGAAGTGCAGATTACAAAGCAGCTTTTGAAAAGGCAAAGTTGTATGTCTCCCATTTTATTCAGGTGCTTTATATGAATATTGAGCGGGAAGAGCTGAAGGAAGAAGTACTTCCGTTTTACGGACTTGAATTTTGCGAAGGAAAAATTCCACCGATGAACACAGAGCAGGAGATTTTAGAGTGGGGAAAAAAGGTGATGCAGGGCGAGCAGAAAAGATTGGAAAAGGGTGGAAGCCCGGTTTACAATCCATCGGTTGCGCTGGTTAAGGTTAATGTGGAAAACTTTTATGAAGCAGCTGTTTTTCAGCAAAATCTGAAGCGAAACACTTTGCGGAGCTATGAAAAAATGGTGACACTTCGCCGCGAAACCAACAGTTTTATCAGCAAATTGTGGACGGAGATTGAAGACAATGTGGAAAATATCACTCCCAGGCAAAAGCGTCAGCGCGCAGAGGAGTATGGTGTGGTGTATGTCTATCGCCGTAATGAAAAGAAAAGAATCCGTTCCGAAGGAATTCAGGTTGATTTGCTGTTTGACTTCAATTAAGATTCAGGAAGTACTAATTTCTCGTTGCGGTTTTCATTTCTGACCAGAAGAAGGAGCAGTAAAACCAAAGCCAGGCTTATTACTGCAAGGTAATAGCTTCCGGATGATGCCCCGATTTCCTCAAACTCCGGAGTCAATATACCCTTATCAATCAAATAGATGCCGACAACAGAGATGGCATTGAAAAATATATGTGCAATGACCGGCAGCCACATGGAACCACTCCACACCAGCAGATATCCGAACATTACGCCAAGAAGCATACGGGGAACAAATCCGTAAAACTGCATGTGCAATGCACTGAACAGAATTGCAGAAATCCAGATTCCCCAGTGATGATTTCGCGTCCATCCGGTGAAAATCCGCTGAATCACTCCGCGGAAAAGAAGTTCTTCACCGACTCCAGCCAAAACGGCAACCATAAACAGATTGAAAAGCAATCCGCCGACTGATTCCACTTTTAAAAATGCTTCAAGAAGAACAGTGGCTCTCTCCTCCGCATTTTTCATCCAGAGTTCGACGCCTTCAAGAAATGCGGGAAACTCCATCCGGGAGTTCCACTCCGCAATGAAATTAACCAATGGGAGGGAGAAAAAAACCAAAGCTATAACCATCATCAGTGAGGGGGAAGCAGATTTTTTGTTCAGCAAAAGATATTCGGCAACACGACCGTGAAAAAGCCAGGCTAACACCAGCGAGGGTACAATAAAAAGCCCAAAAGACTGGGTAACCTGAAAATATTTCAAAATGCGGATACTTTGAGGATCGCTCAAATCAGCAATTCCCGTCAGCTGAAGCAGTGAATCGGTTCCGAAGAAAGGCATAGCCAGCAACATGGACAGGAGCATAAAAGCAAAAAAGATTGCCAGAATGACAAACCCCGAAAAGAGAAGTTGTGGAAACGGTTTCATCCCCCGAAAGGCTGTTATTTGCATTTTAAAATTTTCGGGCAAATATAATGAAAAGAGAGCATTGAACTGAAATTCATGGTGCATATTTCCCGACAAACTGATGTAGTTCTGCCTAACGGGTA
>CAYNOQ010000119.1:0-6515 GCA_964398855.1 uncultured Mariniphaga sp.
GGCGTTGTGTCCTGCGACACTACTCTGCCTCCCTTGTGCGACATCATACCGACATACCGGAAGCCTGCTTTTGCAATATTGTCCAAAGCTTCCTTGTAATCTAACTTGTTCCACGGGCGGGTATAAATTCCGATTTTCCATTTTGGTGCTGAGCAAGAATTTAAAAATACTCCGGCTGCGGTAGCCACTGCCAGATTGCCAATAAAGCGCCTGCGTGGGATAAGATGTTTTGTGTCAGTATTTTCCATGTGAATTGTAAATTGGTTGAAACTTTTTTGATTTTAATTTCAGTAAAATTATAAATTTTTGTGTAATGAGACTGGTTAAGTTTGTAATTCAGATTAATAAACCGGAATAATGTACTGCTTCCTGCCAAGCTCTGAAAAGGGAACAATAATTTTATCTGAAGTTAACATGATGAATCTTCAGTTACGCGTATCTCTTCCAAACGAGCCTGTTAAAATATTGTCAACGGAATGATTTTCATAAAACTGCACCAGCATGCGGATTTATTTTCGTTTATCCCTTTTTGTTACAAAACACGAATGTACAAAAAATCACTAAAAATTACATTGGTCTTTACCAGCTCTTTATGGGATTTTGTGCCTGTCTGTGGAAGGCAGGATTTGGTGGTTTTATGGCATTTCTGAAATTTTCACTTTTCGGTGATAATTCTTACTTTATTTTTTGAGCTGTGATTAATTACACAAAAAAGCATTCGGATATTTTGATTATAATCAGATTTGTGTATCCCGACCAAATATAAGTTTATTTTTTCTATCAGGCTGAATCTGTTTTTTATGATATATTTGAAGAATCAAAATAAGTTCAACCAAAAATTACTATCCGATGAAAAGGCTGATTTTAAATTTTACAACTCTTTTAGCGATATTTTCAATAGTGCTCATTTCCTGTAATCCCGGTCAAAAAGCTCAGCAGAAAAGCGAAAAATCTGCTGTTGCGGAAGTTGAGGAGGAGTGGATTCAGTTGTTTAACGGGAAGGATTTAAACGACTGGCAGGTGAAATTTGCCGGCTATGAGCTGGGCAACAATCTGAACAATACTTTCAGGGTGGAAGACGGATTGCTGCGTGTTTCTTACGATAACTGGGAGGATTGGGGTAACGAGTATGGTCATCTGTTTTACAACGGTGAATTTTCGCACTATCGTCTGCGGGCAGAATACCGTTTTGTGGGCAATCAGGTGAAGGGCGGTCCGGGATGGGCATATCGTAACAACGGTCTGATGATTCACGGGCAAAGTCCCGAGTCCATGGAGGTTGATCAGGATTTTCCGGTTTCCGTGGAAGTGCAGCTGTTAGGCGGAAACGGAAAAGATGAGCGTTCAACGGCAAATATGTGCTCACCGGGAACCAATATTGTGATGGACGGTTTGCTGATTGAACAGCACTGTATCAATTCACAGTCGGAAACCTATCACGGCGACCAGTGGGTTACGGTTGAAGTGGAAGTTCGCGGCGGAGAGCTTATTCGCCATTTTGTCAACGGCGAAGAGGTGATGAGTTACGAAAAACCGCAGCTTGATCCGCGTGAACCCTATTATGAAAAGCTGCTTGCAGAGTACGGAGACATTATTCTTACAGCTGGAACCATCTCCATTCAGGCTGAAAGTCATCCGACCGATTTCAGGAAAATTGAATTGCTGCTGCTCGACATTGAACAGCCGGAATAGGATTTTAAGGACTTTCAAGATACTCTTGTGCTGAGAGTTGCGGAGTTTGTCAGGTTGCCTCCTTAGAGACTTCCTGCTTTTCGCTCATCGCTTTTCTGTTTGCAAAATTTAATGCGACGAGCGAAATGGCAATCACAATCATGCCAATGATTGACGGAACATCGGGATGTTCGTTTTCCAAAATAATCCAGCTCAATATTGCTCCCGAAACGGGAATCAGGAATTTCCAGACGTTCAGCAGCGACACTTTTACGCCCGGACGCTTCAGCAGCGTAAACCATATAGAGATGGCAGCAGCAGATAAAAAGCTGAGCCAGCCCAACGACAGATAGTATTTTGCAGGAAAATGTCCGGTAGGAATTCCTTCAAAAGGAATGGAAGCAATGAAAAGCAAAAAACCGCCAAAAATCAGCGTGAAAGCGCTGAGAGCAAGGGGAGAAACATTGTCCGGTGATTTGGAAACCAGCACATTGGCATAGCCTGAAAAAAGATTGTTTGCCAGCAATAATATAATTCCTATCCATTCTAACTCACCCCGCATTTCCACTTTGGTTCGCCCCAAAGTGATGATGGCAATTCCGGCAACACCAATCAGAATGCTTACCAATTTTGGAAAAGTCATCCTGTCATTTTGTAAGCTGAAATGTGCCACAATGGCAATGAAAAACGGTGAAGAACCGATTATCATGGCGCCAAGTGCACCGGGTATCAGGTTTAATCCGCTGTAAAACAGGGCATATTGAAAAAATACCTGAACTAAGGCAACGGAGACAAAAAGCTTGGTATGAACTTTTATCTCCTTTATAAATCTTCTGAATTTGCCAAACAGCAGCAGGATAACAATTCCGGAAATGAAAAAACGGATGCCTGCGAACTGAAGTGGGGTGTGGTATTCCAATCCGATTTTCACTGCCACAAAAGCGGTTGACCAGAGCCAGGAAGCAAAAATCGCCAGGAAAGTAGTACTTTTAAAAATCTTTTTCATTTTGAAAACTCTGTCTGCAAAAGTGCCAAATTAATTGCGACTTTCCGATACTTTATAAAATTGGAACATCAAGTATTAATATTCGGTAATGAAATGGAAACTTAATTTCTTTTTGGCTGAAAAAATCTTTTATTTCAGTGCAAGATGCTATTATTAGCGTTATTTGTTTGCAAAACTATAACTGGATATGAGCAAAAAAATCATTAGCAGCTACAATGAGTTCGCCTCTCTTGCAGGAAAAGAAATCGGAACTTCAGATTTTATTCAGATAACTCAGGAAAAAATTGATCAATTTGCTGAAGCTACGTTAGATCACCAGTGGATTCATACCGATCCGAAACGGGCAGAAAAGGAGTCTCCCTTTAGAAGCACGATTGCCCATGGCTATCACACCGTTTCAATGCTCACCTATCTCTGGTACTCCATCACCGATTTCAGAAATGTGAAAATGGTGGTAAACTATGGCATTGAAAAACTGCGCTTTCAGGAACCGGTGTTAGTGAACGACAAAATCAGGGCAAGGGTTTATCTGAATGAAATTCGTAATTTGAGAGGCATTGCCAAAGCTCAGGTGAAGATTATTGTTGAAATAGAAGGAAAAGAAAAACCAGCTTATGAAGCGCTGGTTACTTTCCTTTATCATTTTGAAAACTAATTCTGTCTCGTAAATAAATTCCCGCAAAAGCTGTATGTGAACCGGTTCAGCCCTGTTGCGGCATAAATCAAAATCTTTGTTACTTCATCAGTTCTCTCCGGTTGGCATGGCAAAAGAGCCGAGATTGGTGAGCTGATATTCATTGAGATTAAAGCGTGTGTTGAGATTCTTCTCCACCCGTTTCACCTGCATAACAGATTTTTCGCCGGACTTTTTGTCGGTAGTGGTTGCTTCCATCATGTATCCCCAAGGCATTCCCTGTGAATAGAGATTAACCTTGAACAGGTTACTGAAAAAATCCTGAGTGTTCATTTTCACGTCCTGTGTTATCCAGACTTCAGACGATGAACCCTCATCGTCATATTTGTATTCTTCGCATTTGTAACCGGCTATGGTTTTGGTCCTTCCGGTCTTTTTGACGTTTGGATTAGCCAGATAGGCTTCCTGAGTTTCAGGAATATCCTCTTGTTCGATACTTTTCCCCATTGAGGAAAAAAGCGCTCCCATTCCGTAAACAATTCCGGTTTTTTCGCCTTTTTCATTATTCAGGATGATGGCGGCGCCATTTTCTGAATCAATAATGAACATGCCCTGCCCGGGATTTCCCATATCTCCTGAAACCACCTGATAGGCTAAGCTTTTTGAGTCAGAGCTGAGATAAGTTATAAAATCGCCCTCGCTCTCTTTTTTTCCTTTTTTGTCAAAAGATTCCACATGCATCTCTATCAGCTGGTTAAAGCTGTAATTGTCGGCAACATTTACTGCCTCTCCGGAAACGCCTATTCCTTTCAGGATATTCTGAATACGCTGTTCACTGCTTCTGCCTGTCTCTGCCTGTCCTGTACTTCCCCGGGAATCGGGTTCGGGTTCTTTTTCAAGAGAGTCTTCAATCTGGTCTAACTTCTTGTCGATGTTTTTGTCGATTTGTCTTTCGACCCGTTCATTCACTTTTTGCTCTACTTTGTTTTGCAGCGTTTTTAAAAAACGTTGTCCATTTGCTGTTTGAGCTGTCAGCGAAATAAAAATAGTAAAAATCAAAAATTTAAATAATGTTTTCATTTGATTTGGATAATTTTTGTGTGTAATAATCAAACTTATGTGTATGTCATTTTCATAACGCTGCCGATAGCGAAATGTTTAGAGAATTTCGGGTTTAAGAAAAATAAGAAGCCTCAGAGGGGAGGAGAGGTGGCGGCTTTGGCGCCACCTCAATAAATTATTTTCTCAACCGTAGGTTGGGAATCTACTTGTGTAAAATTTACATAGGGGTAAAGTCGCGGATATACATTAAAATTAAAATCCGAGATACCAGGATGCTATTGAAAAATAGATCAGCACGCCGCAGATGTCGGCTATGGAAGTAATCAGCGGTGCGCTTGCCGTTGCCGGATCAAGTTTTAATCTGGTAAAAATAAAAGGGAGCAGCAGACCGATTAAACTCCCTACCATAACTGTTATCAGCATAGACAAAGCAACCACGAACATTATTTCGGGAGCCCTGTAGCTTGCAACCACAGAAACTGCAGCTGCCATGGTGATTCCCAACAGCATGGAAACAGTAAGTTCTCTGCCGATTAGTTTATACCAGTCAGAAATTTTCACATCGCCTACCGCAAGAGAGCGGATCATGAGTGTTGCCGATTGCGAGCCGGCGTTGCCACCGCTGTCGATAAGCAAAGGGAGAAAAAATATGAGAGAGACCATGGATTGAATCACTGCTTCAAAATTAGCGATGGCAGCCCCTGAAAATATATTTACAAAAACCAGAATAACCAGCCAGACAATTCGGTTTTTATAGAGATTGAAAATTCCTTCCTTCAACGGATTGAAAATAGCCGACTGAAACGAACCGAATTTATGGAAGTCTTCCGTAGCTTCTTCTTCCTGAACATCCATGACGTCGTCAAAGGTTACGATTCCCAGCAGCACACTTTCGGAGTTGATAACCGGAAGTGCAACCCGGTCATAGTCGTTAAAGATGCTGACAACCGTCTCCTGATCGTCCAGTACGTTGAGTGCAACAAACCGGTAGTCCATCAGATCACTGATGGTTTGCCCGGGTTGAGCAAGCAGAATTTCACGAAGACGGATTTCATCTATCAGTTTCCATGTTTTGTCCACAACATAAACCACGTTCATCGTCTCCGAATCTTTACCGAAATTTCTGATATGGTCAAGCGCCTGTGCAATAGTCATTTCGGGCTTGACTGCAACATAATCCGGGGTCATCAAACGCCCGATACTGTCTTCGGGATAGCCTAAAAGCTGGATGGAAATCTTACGCTCTTCCGGTGAGAGCAGTTGAATGAGACGCTGGGTCACCGGTCCGGGCAGCTCTTCAAACAGCGCCGTACGGTCGTCGGGAGCCAGATCGTTGAGCAGCTCCGAAAGAAAATGTTTCCGGTCGGCAAGCCCTTCCACCAATTCTTCCTGATTATGATACTCCAGCCTGAAAAAAGTTTCGCGGGCGGTTTCACGGGGCAATAATCTGAATAAAATTACACTGTCGCCTTCTCTGTCAAACTCTTCAATCAGCTCCGCAATTTCAGCGGGGTCGAGTTTTTCAATCTCCTCCCGCATTTTTTTCCACTGGCGGTTATCAATTAATTCTTCAAATTCCTGTACGAGTGTAGTTACTTCTTCCATGTCCTAATTTTTAAGTGTTTGACATAATAAGTAGTCTGATGGAATCCCCTTTTTGTCCGGCAGCTGAAGCAGGAAAAGGAAATTGGGAAAGGTGTTCAGAAAAATTTGTGAAAGGAAAAGAAGCAGGCTGGGGTGGGGAAATGAAAATAAAATATGATTTTTTGACATAAACTTGCCTCCTCTATTATCACTTCAGGAGGCAGCGGCAGGCGCCTCCTAAAGCAGTTTTAAAATTTTTCTCTGTTTACAACACGGGCCATCGTCCATGATTTGTTCCTTTTAAATTTTTGTTGCGCAAATGTACAATTTTCATTTCTATATCCATCACAATTTTTAGCTCAGATTCCATAAAATAATATTGGTGTCTGACAGTTATTTTGTTTTTTTAGATTTGCGAGTTGCAGAAATCGTTATTTTGGGAAAATAAAAATAATGAACAAAAGATATTTGCAATTTTGATTATAAAGGCTGGATTTATGGTGAATGGACCGCCTTTCCGATTGTCAGTTTATTTATATTTACAGCGATTTATAGTTA
>CAYNOQ010000120.1:0-6508 GCA_964398855.1 uncultured Mariniphaga sp.
TTCCGCCGGGAACCCACCACGAATCTTTATAGGGAGACCCCACCAGCACCTTTGGTCTCTCCGCCTGATGCAACGCCATATCTCTCAGTCGGTTATACTCCTCATCCACAGCGCTGAAATATTCATCTGCCAGCTTTTCCTTATTGAAAAATGGAGCAATAAACTTTATCCATTCGGCTTTTCCCAACGGTGTTTCCTCTAAAAACTCGGCAACCATAACTACCGGAATTCCCAACTCTTCCAGCTTTAAAATCATGCTGGTTACCTCTCCTCCAATCCCATAAGCCATCACCATATCCGGCTTTTGCTGAATGATTAACTCAAAATTCAGGTTGTTTCCATAGCCAACGTCTGGCGCCTCGCCATTTTCTATCCGTTCTCTAACGGCATCGCTGGTTACATATCTGCTCCCGGAAATGCCTGTAACTATGGCGGTTTCATCCAACGCATCCAAAAAACCAATGTGCGTTGTTGAAAGGCAGATCACCTTTTTTACTGGTGTCTGAAAAACCATTTTCCCCGAAAGTGAGTCGGGTATAGCCTGGTTTTTGTCCAATAAATAGTATTCCATGGAGACATTTTTTGCCTTTTCCCAAGGATTAAAAACCGTCAGTTTGGTTATATTTTCCTGTTTTTCAATGCTGAATCCTTTTGCATACTGATTTCCGCTATTTTCCCGTGACGAATTTTGACTGCTGTCCGCACAACCGGAAAAGAGCAGGAAAATAGTGAAAGAATAAAGCAGAAAAGTCATTTTTAAGGATTGAGCACGCTGCAAAAGTTTTTTACTACTAAAGTGCAGTTTGCTGATTATAACTATTTTATACGATTTTATGATTTTGAAACTTTGTGACATTTTTCAATTTTAACTTTTTGGAGCAACTCGAAAATTACTCAGGCATGTAAGATACTTTTTTGGAAGTTACCATGTTCCCATTATCAAACCGGACAATGTAAACCCCCGGTACGTGTCCCGACAGGTTAATCCGAACCTTCTTCTCCCCGATAGCCGTAATAGCAGGATTTGCAAGCTGTCCGATCAGATTATAGACGCGGATATCTTCCGGTTTAACGGACTGACCTGCCTCAAAAACAAAACTGTTCCGCGCGGGATTCGGGTAAATTACAGTTTCCACCGGCGAAGTAACGTAGGGGGGATCGTTCACTATGGACTCAACATTGCACAAAACCAGCTCAAGAACATTGCTGATAGAGTATCCTTCCACATTTTCCGACTTGAAATCGTACCATGAACCATTCTGTTTGAACCAGAAAAAATTATCTTTTTCCGGCTGCCGCAATGACTGATAAACCACGAAAGTATCCTGCTGGTGCATGTTTAGCAGCTCAAATCCCACATAAAAGGTATCGGGAGGCTCCACTTTTTCTGTAAATCCGATAAAATTCATGGCATCGGCAACCAATGAATTGATACTGACCGTTTCAGAATAGAGCAGCTCGTCTGGGGCATCATTTCCTGCATACACATTAACTTTCAGTTTATGGTTGGGTGAACCGGAAGGAACTTTAATTTTGCCGGCGCCTATTGAAATTCCCCAAACCGATTCATTCCCCCGGATAATAAATTGCTCTGCAAATTCAGTGATATTTTCGCTGTTAGTGCCGCCCCAGTAGCCAGCAAATCCTTCGTTTGTGTTGATTTTTACATTCTGGTGGGTATCAAAAGGTTCAAGATTGGTAAACGGCAGACATAGATTTTCACCCGTATAGAACCGTTTTCCATCAAGCGTTTGGAGATTTGTGTTCAACGGATCGAGCCAGCATTTCAGCTGTCCCGAAGAGTCGGGTTTGTATTCCCAAGCCAGTTCAAAGCGCGAATAGTAGTCATTCGCCGGATAATTGCAGGTTGCCGAACCTCCGGTTAAAGAACCAACAAACCGATTTTCGCTGCTAAAAAGCGGACTGCCCGAAGAGCCGCTTTCGGTTACCCCTTTTTCCCATCTGCCTATGTTAAAAAAACCGTTTTTGGTGAAATCATCTCTGAAATTTTTTATTGCTGGCGGGTCGCGGTCAACAGCAATCTTTTTTATATCGCCCTGCGGATGATGAATGCTGTAGGTTGAGTCAGGCAGCACTGAGCGGCGGTCCCATCCCGCAAAATAGGGTCTGTATTCGGGCGGCGGAACCACGCTGAGTTCAACAAGGGCAAAATCAAGGCTGTCGGAAATGGCAAGAAGCCTTGATCCGGAGACTGAATTTCCCGGATCGCCGTCAAGCGGCGCACAAAAGGGACTTTCATAATTGAAAACAAAAACCGAAGTTTCTGCATATTCCGCTTTCCCGATACAGTGGGCAGCAGTTATAATATAAGGCTTTTCATTTTCAGCTGAATTGTTAATCAGCATTCCGGTGCAAATCTCGCTGATTGTACTGCCGGGTCTGCTTTTGGTTGTGATTATGCGGCACACGGCATCCCGCTCGTCAGGGTGCAATTTTCCTTCGGGGCAATTGATGTCGATGTTGCATTCGCCTGCTTTTACGCCCATCGGGCGGCGGTCGCTATATTTTAATATTCCGAGAAAATCGTGGTTCACCTGCGAAATAATAAAATCGCTGTTCCCGTTTTTTCCTGCCGGAACTTCATACTGCACGGTAATTTCATCGCCGGCAACCGGAGCAGTGGCAAACCTGCCAAAAGATTTGTTGTTTGCAGCAGTGAAAGCGCCTGAAATCTGTCCGCTCTTTTCACTGATAATAAAGAGCCGGGCGTTAGACTGAATATGAAACTGATTAAAAATCAGACTTAAAGAGTAGGCGCCGGCTGAGCTGATTTTCACCTGCCACACATCAAAACCTTCGATATTTTTTGTCCAGGCGCCACTTGTGGCAGGAGAAATACCCACATCAAAACCATGAGCAAACTGCAATAATTTCAGCCACACTTCCCCTGATTGTTCCCGGATTGCCGCCGCATACAACTCATCGTTGTTCACAGCAGGCATCACCTCTTCCCGGATAACCAGGCTTTTTAGCCGGGGAACTTCCAACGGAGTTCCGCCTGCAGAAACCTGTCCAAAAAGATTTTCAACCGTAAAAAGAAGCAGAATTACTATGCCGAAAAAACTACGCATTCACTTTTTTTGCCAAATTTAAACGAAAAAACCTATTTGAGCACAAACAGAAAACTTCGGGTTAAGATGACCGGCAAAAATAATATGTATTCCGACAGGAGAGAGGGTATAAGATTTTGAGAAAGAGTAAACCATAAAATAACTTATCCGGGACAGATTCTGTCGAAGACCCTGAATTTAAAGTAGTGAAAATTTATATATTTGTCCCGAAAAGCTGAATTTCATTTTTGAACAGCTTTCACATTAATGGTTCATAAATAATTCAGAAAACATGACATATCCATTTATTCCTATCGGATTAATAATTGCCTTCATCGTTTACGTTTCATACCTTTTATTCATTAAGAAAGATTTGAAAAGACTAAAAACAGTACTGTATCCCGGTCTGTTTTTTATAGCTGTTTGGATTGGCATTTACTATTTTTTGCTGAGGTAGCAAACCCCGGGCACTAATAAAAATCACCTGCCTGTAAACGATCGGATGGAAAATGTTCTTCTTTATTTTCTGCAATCGGAAAATGATTTAGAAAATTTTTTATTACTGATTTAACCGTAGCATCGGATGCCGGGCATCTGAAAACAGGAAGCGGCTGCCGAAGCGAGAGGGTGGCAAAATTCAATCAGCTTTTACGTATTGAAAATGAATTGGGGGAAAATGCAACTTTTGCCGGATTAAAAGCATTTAAAAATCATTAATGACTTTATCGATGGGTTTTGACGATACCGATTTAAAGAAAATTGTATCGCATAGCGAAACAATGATTGCAAAGGAGCTGAAAATAAATAGGGAAGATATAAATATGCTCATCGTTTCGGGAAAACAAAAAAAAATTCAATCATTAAAAAATAGATTACTTTCTCTTACCGAAGAAGAAAAAGCAGCTTTGCAACAGACTTCTGCCATACGTCAAATAAGCCGGATACGCTCAAAGGCGGCATTGCAGATTCAATTAAAGCGGGATTCACTGCTGATGCCTTTGAACGAACTCGAATTAAAACAGTCTCAACTCACTGCATCAGTACAATTGATGAATGAGCAAAAAGATGAGTTTGAGAATATTATCAGAGGCAAAATAAAAACACCTGAAGACTATTTTAAAAACCAATTGAACATACGTGACATTTCCCCAAAGATTTGCTTTTGGAAGCTGAGTTATTCTTTATTTCATGGTTAATTGAATAAATTTGAGCTTTTTAAAATGGAGAAATGAAAGTATTGGTAATGTATGTGGATGAGTTTTCCTATACTCCGGCAGAAAAAAATCTTGACACAGCCGAAGATATTACAGAAGGAGCAAGTTATACCGATTCGATTCTTGCATTCATTCAGATTGAACAGAGCGATGAAGAGCATGACCTGAAAAGTCGTGAAAAAAAGTTGGTTAACCACCTGAAATGGACTGCCCGCAAAAACAACTGCGAAAATATTATCCTCCATTCGTTTGCACACCTGTCAGGCTCAAAGGCATCCGCAGAATTTACAAAAGAGATTTTTGACCTTGCCGAAAAACGGTTGCAAAACGGAGGATATACCACGGCACAAACGCCATTCGGCTATTTTCTCAATCTGAATATCAAGGCTCCGGGGCATTCGCTGGCACGGATATGGGCTGAATTGTGAAATACAGAAATATATAGTCTCTGTTAAATTTTCTCCTTTGCCTTGATTTTCAGCTTCTGCCCGATAGATATTTTTGATCTGGCGGTAAGGTTGTTCAGCCGAAGAATTTCATCCGGCGATATTCCCGGGTACCTTTTTGCAATTTCCCAGATGGTATCACCTTTTCTGACGGTATAATATTCATAGGAAGAATCCAACACTACCGGCTGTGGTGCGCTTTGCACTGTGGATGATGTGGTTGCGGCACTGCTCTGGGCTGATTTCCCGACACTTGCCTGCTTTTGAGCAAAAGTCATGGTATTCAGCTTCTCATATTTTTCCCTGTTTTCGGGTGCAACATATATGGAAAGTTGCTGACCAACGCGAATCAGGTCGCGGCGAAGGTTATTCCAGTATCTGAGATCGGCAAGGCGCACATTGAACCATGAAGAGATAAACCCGACATTGTCGCCCGATTTGACGGTATAAAGAATTTTAGCTTTCCCGTCCACGTCGGCGGGAGTGAAATAGTTTGCCTGCAATCCGGCCGGATTGCCGAGTTTGTTGTCGGGAAAATATTTTTCGCGGTCAAAGGCAAAAACCGTTGTGTCCAGCTCAATAAAAGCATTGATTTTTTCATTGGGAAGCACCACGGGATAGGGTTTCTCCTGCTTTGCCGGAATGACATCCCGCCTGTACATTGGATTTAGCGAGCGCAGCTGCTCCTTTTCGATTCCCAATGTGTTTTCAAGCTGATCAAAATGGAGATAATCACGAACAATAAGCGTGTCGGTTTGCAGCGAAATATCAGGTTTGCGAGGCATCAGATTATGCTCTTTGTAGTAGTTCATCACATAGGTAGCTGCCACATAAGCAGGCACATAGCTGCGGGTTTCACGGGGCAGATAGTAGTATATTTCCCAGAAAGTTCGCTTTCCGCCCGAACGCTTTATTGCCCGGTCCAAATTTCCGGGACCACAGTTATAGGCTGCAATGGCAAGATACCAGTCGTTATACAACTGATACAGCTGCCACAGATATTTCACCGCCGCATCGGTGGATTTTACCGGATCGCGGCGCTCGTCAACAAAACTGGAAATTTCAAGACCCAACTGACGCCCTGTATTGAACATAAACTGCCACAACCCGTTTGCTCCGGCTCTCGAAATGGCTTTCGGATTCAGCGCCGATTCAATTATTGGAAGATATTTCAGCTCCAGCGGCATGTTGTAACGGTCCAGCGCTTCTTCAAAAATCGGGAAATAGTAGGCTGAAAGTCCTAACATCATCTCCACCTGATCGCGGCGCTTTTCAGTGTAAAACACGATAACATCCTTCACCATGCTGTTGTATGACATGGCAACTACCTCCTGAATACTCTGCAAGCGATTGATATACACCGAGTCGGGCAAGTTTCTGGGAAACTCATTAACTCCCCGGTATTGCGAATAATCGTCGTGAAACAGATTCCGGATATACCACGAATTGGCAAGGCTGTCCATTTTTTCTGAAAAAATATCACTCACATGCTCATCGCGCTGCATGTCGTTTTGAATTAAAACCGGCTTTGATGAACCTTCCGAATCAACGGAATCCTGCGAAGCGGCAGGAAGAGTGAGAGACTCTGAAATTACCGGAGTAATCGGGCGGAGCGGTTCTATCTTTATCTTTTGCCTGTCGATGACCTGAGCGAAAGCGCCCGTTGCCAGAAATAAAAAGCATAAAATCAGGTATTTTTGTAATCCTGCTGTTCTCATCATCTTTAAAAACTAAACCTAAAATTAATGCAATAAACGAAATTATTATCAATTTGCAT
>CAYNOQ010000121.1:0-6431 GCA_964398855.1 uncultured Mariniphaga sp.
GATTGCTCTATTTTAATGCAAGAACGGGAGAAAAGATTCACGAACAAACGGAAGATGTTTTCGGAACATGGTTAGGTTACTCTGATGAATATAAGTTGCTTTTGCAGTCAACCCGACCATCGCGTGATATGTTGAACGGTGAGGAGGGCAGGCGAATGATTGCTTACAATATTTTCACCAAAGAAAAAATCTGGGATAAGGAAATCAGGTATTCTAATCCGCCGATTCTTCACAATGATAAAATCTATTTAAACGGCGACGCCTATAAGCTGCTCACCGGTGAACCATTGACGGAAACCGATCCGATTACCGGCGAAGATTTAAAATGGAGTTTCAAGCGGGAATATGGGTGCGGGTTTGTTGCGGCAAGTGAATATTTGCTTACATTTCGCTCGGCATCTGCAGGTTTCGTAAACCTCGAAGCTTTCGAAGGCACAGGCAGTTTAGGAGGCTGGAAAGCAGGCTGTTCCATCAATTTAATTGCTGCTGACGGCGTGCTTAATTCACCCGATTTTACACGAACATGCCAGTGCCCCTATCAAAATCAAACTTCGTTAGCGTTGATTAATATGCCGTGGATGTCGTACTGGACAAACAGCAATTACAAATGGAACGGTAATCAGATAAAAAAGCTGGGGTTAAACCTGAATGCTCCCGGCGATAGAAGTTCAGACGATAATGTTCTGTGGCTTGAATATCCCTATGTTTCCGGCGCACCACCCGAAATCCCGATAGAAATTGATACGGTTGATTTCAGAAAAATCAGAAAAGAACCCTTTTCTGTGGCTTCGGAAAAAACACCTTGGGTAAGTTCAAGTGCACTTGAAGGAATCCGCTCATTTGAAATTAAACTTGCCGAAGAAGTTATTCCGGAGTCGGCTTACACCATAAAGCTCTATTTTGCAGAGTTAGACGATAAAAATCCGGGCGACAGGGTTTTCGATATTTTTGTGAACGGAGAGAAAGCGGAAGAACAGTTTGATATTGTGAAAGAAGCCGGAAAGAGAGATAAGGAAGTTGTAAAATCGTTTTATTCGGTCAAAACCGGGAATACACTCAAAATTGATTTACTACCGGTGAAAGGAAATACACTGATTTCCGGAATTGAAATTATTCAGGAAATGCTAACAGTGAAGTAAAAATGATGAAAATGAAATCAAATTATTTTAAAATACTGATAATCGCGGCAGTTCTCAGTCTGGCATGTACAACAAAGGTGTCCGAATGGTTTCTGATCAACTCTGTTTCAGATCGATATCTATTGGTATATCATCATAACGGAGATATTCCGGAACCTGTAGTCAGGCAAAATCAGGAATTGGAAAATCGCATAAAAGCAGCAAATATGCTTTTTAAATCGGTTGAGGAAGATGGAATTGAAAAACCTTATTATGCACTTTATTATAACAACAGGCTTTTTTCTGAATATTCAGATTATAGCGCACTCCGCAATATTGAACTTTCCCCGTTGAGAACTGAAATTATTACAGAGTTAATGAACGGGAAACTTGCCGCTATGGTTTTTCTCAGAAGCGGAAACAAGGAAAAGGATGAGAATGGTTTGAAGGTGCTTAAAAACACGATAGATAATTCACATTACGGAAGTATCATCTCCATTATAGAACTGGACAGAAACAGCGCTGAAGAGAAGCATTTTGTATCGCTGCTGCTTAATGTCGAAAATGATCTGAAAGATATTCACGAGCCGATGTTATTTGGAGTTTTTGGGCGGTTCAGGGCGCTTGAGCCGCTGCTTGCAAGAGGTATTTCAGAAGACAATATCAATCTGATGATTGATTTTCTCAGTGCCGATTGCAGTTGCCTGATAAAGGACAACCTTCCGGGTATCAGTATTCTATGTGAGGCTGACTGGGAAGAACCAAAACCTGCATTGGTCAATAAAATTCTTGAAGAAAAACCATTTCTTGTCCATCATTAAATGTATCAGGATACGCTTACACATAATGATTCTCTTGAAGCAAGACCCCTGCCCAAATGGCTAACCGACCAGCGGGACGGACTGAATACTTACCAGCCGGAGATCAGGGTGATGAAAGAAGATCATTCGCTGACCATTTCAATGATTTCAACCGGAATCTTTATTTTCCTGACAATTTTGGTTTTAACAATCTATTTTCATTTGAAAAATAAAAAAGCAGATAAAAAATGAATTCTTTAAAATTGGTGATAAAAGAGCTTCTTTTTCGCAGAGTCAGTTCCTTTGTGATTTTGCTGACGGTAATAGTTGCGAGCACTGCCTCGGTGGCTATTTATACACTAAGCAAAGCAAGCGAAAATGAAACGCGAAAAATCATGCGCGAGCAGGGATTGAATCTCTACATATTTCCAAAAGGAACAAATCTGATTGATTTTTTTGCCGTTAATGACACGCCAACTTTCCCGGACAGCTATGTGGATACCTTGGCGGAATCCAAAACTTTTGATGCCGTGCGCCATCTCACCGGAATGCTTCAGATGAAGTATCCTGACTGGATTGACTCCAACGGATCACGTCATCAGATACTTGTTGTCGGATACAAGGATGAAGCAATGCAGCGGTTTTTGTCAAAACAGCAAATTATGGGATATGACGTAGTTCCCGGAACGGTGCATGTGGGCTCACTTCTTTCCAAAAATATTCCGGAAGGTGAGCCTTTCAGAATTAAGGATAAAAATGGAATTGAGCGTGAATTTCAGATTGCCAAACGTTTTGAAGAAGGAAAGGGAATGCTCGACCAGGGAGCTGCCTTCTATTTGGACGATTTGCAGGAATTGCTGGGAATGGAAGGACAAATCAACAAAATTGAAGCGCTTGGATGCGTTTGCCATGACGGACGAATAAATAATGCTAGACGGCAGGTTCAGGAAATTTTCTCCGATCTGGAAGTGACAGAAATTGGAAGTATTGCTGATGCCCGGGAAAATCAGCGGCTGATGATGAATAAATACGGCTCCTTTTTGATTCCGTTTGTGATGCTTGCAGCTTTGTTAATCTCCGGTTTTCTGTTTTATTCCAATGTGAATGCCCGTCGTTATGAAATTGGAATTCTGATTGCTACCGGGAAAAGCAAATTCTTTATTTCTGTTATTATTCTGTTGAAAGCACTTGTTTTAGGAATTGCCGGAACTGTTGCCGGATTTTTTATCGGAAGCCTGATTGCCAAATACTTCGGAACGGAAATTTTTAAATTTACGGCAATGTCAATCAGACCGCTTTGGTCACTGTTTGGCTACTCCATAATCATTTTTCCCGTTTTATGGATGCTTTCAAGCTGGATACCCGCACTTTTGGCAACACAAATTGATGCTGCAAGAACGCTTAGTCAGGAATAAATAAAAAACAAACCACATGCTGAAAATCAATAATATAACAAAAGAATACATAAAAAACAAAACCATATTTACAGCCCTTGATGGTGTCTCTTTTCAGGTTGAAAAAGGAGAGTTTATTGCAGTAACCGGAGCAAGTGGTTCAGGAAAATCGACCTTGCTTCACACAATTGGGGGACTGATTCGTCCCGATTCGGGACAAATCATGTTTAACGACAATGAAATCTATTCCCTAAAACGCCAGGAATTGGATTTATATCGAAAAAAACATGTGGGCTTTGTTTTTCAGCAATTTCACCTGATGCCCTATCTGACAGTTTATGAGAACATTAAAATGGTATGTACCGGAAAAGATGAAGTTCAGGAAATAGAAAACTACCTTAAAAAGTGTTCGGTTTTGCCATTGAAAAACAAATATCCCGATGAGCTTAGTGTAGGTGAAAAGCAACGTGCCGCATTTATCCGTTCCATCATCACAAAACCTGACATACTTCTTGCAGACGAACCAACAGGAAATCTTGATCCTGAAAACAGTCAGGTATTAATATCGCTGATTAAGGATTTTAACCGGGAAGGTGGCACTGTCCTTTTGGTATCTCACGATCCGGAAGTTTCTGAAGCTGCACCCCGCCAAATTAAACTTCGCGCGGGAAAACTTGAATAATCAATTATCAACTATAATTTTAAATTTCAACTCAAATGAGAAAATCATTTCATTTTACAATCCTATTTGCTGTTTTTTTATTTTTTTCAAATGCAGCGCTTTCGCAACAGTATCATGGCGTCAAAGGATTTGTTTTTGATGCTGAAACCGGGGAGGCAATTCCCAATGCAAGTTTGGTGATTCCCAATACACAAACAGGAACCAGTTCAAATTCTGACGGACACTTCGAGCTTTGGTTAACTGCCGGAAGGCATACAATAAGGGTGAGTTCTGTAGGTTTTTCCGACAGGGAAATTTCCGTGAATGTTCCGGCTACAACTGATGAACCGCTGAGAATTGTTCTGAAGCCGGCTAAACTTGAAATTGGCGGAGTAGATGTGTTTGGCAGCTATTTTCTCCCCGACAGAGATACTTCGGTAAACAGAATTCCGGCATCAATTCTGCCGGCAATGACAACTGTCAGCACGCTTGAAATTGAAAAGCAGGGCGCTGTTACGCTGGTTGATGCACTGAAATATGTGCCGGGCGGGTGGACGGAAACCCGTGGACGGAAAACAAAGTCCTTTTTTACAATCCGTGGACAAAAATATCCTTACCCCGACTATTCCATCAATGGAATATGGCAAAAAGAATTTGAGGAAACCGGGTATTTCCTTTCTGCACTCGATATCGAATCGATTGAGATTGTCCGTTCAAGCAGTGCGCTGGTTAAAGGTTTGTCAGGCATTACCGGAGTTGTGGATATAAAAACCAAACAAGTTGAGCGCGAAGCGGTTTCGTTACTTGCCAAATACGGTGAGCTGAACAACTATTTCACCAACCTGCAATACGGCAATAAAATCAATGATATATCATTCAATACTTCAGTGGCATTTTTTGGAACTGACGGACCAAAAGACAAGAACGGAAAAGAACAGATTGGGAATTTTAATGGAAATCTCGACTGGAAAATCAGCAATAAACTCAAGCTTTATGCAGGGGCGACATATATTAATGGATTGCGCCAACTCGTCAGCATTGACAAGGAGTCCGGAACACCAAATCTTACAAACAGGATTGAAAAATATGACCCGGTTCGTACACTTCTTAGCTATGCAAAACTGAATTATTATGGAAAAAGCGGTTCGGAAACTGAACTGCAAACCAATCTGGCTTTGAGAAAAGTAGATTTTTCAAATTTTAATATTTCTCAGGAAAAAGAGGACTGGCATAAGGAAAATGATTGGGAATACGGCGTAAATATTTTACATAATCAGCCGTTGAGTAAAACCAATACGCTTCGAATAGGCGGATTATACAATCACTGGGTTGCTCCAGAAGGAAAGCGGTATTATGTAGGCAATAAATGCGATGTACACACTTTTTCGGGAGTTCTGGCAGATGAGCAGAAAGTCGGGAAGTTTCAGTTTGATGCCGGTCTCAGGTTGATTGGCGGCTATATATCAGAGTGGGGAGGTTTTGGCATCGAAGGCAGCGCAGCAGGATTTGACAAGGTTCAACCGATAAAAAACCAGGCTGCACCCGTTGAGTGGCAGTCGGTACTGGGAGCTTCCTATATCATATCCGGCGCTTCATCGTTGCACTATAATTTTTCAGGTGGCACCGTGGCGCCACGTAAAGGAAGCCTGAACGGCGATGGAAAAACACCTGAAAATGAAGGGCGTTTTCAGCACGACCTTGGCTATAGCTATAAAACAAAAAACCGGAGTGAGTTTTCGGTAAGTGCATTTTTGACTAATAGAAACAACGCCATAGATTTTAGCGGCGAAACTGTAATCACCGAGGGTGATTTGGAAATGGAACTTTATGAAAATGTGGATAAACGGAGCTATGGTATTGAAATGTCTGCAAAATTTAATGTTCCTGCCCTGCACAGCTATATTTTTGGAAATGCGCTCCTGATGAAAGCCGAAAGTGAGCTGAACAACAAAATGGCTGAAGACGAACAATTGCCGAAAGTGGTTCTGAATACCGGATTATACTTTGACTATCACCGCTTTGATGCCAATGTTTTTGTTAATTATACCGGACCGTATGTTAATAACCGTTTTGTAAACAAAAACTGGACTGACCAGCACGGAGATTTTGGTCTTGGTGATTTTGTGTCTGCTGACGCCACTGTAGGTTATACTTTTACAGGACGAATAACGGCAAGGCTTTTCGCTGAAGTAAAAAATATTCTGAATAAAAATTACATGACTGTTGCAGGATATCCCGATCCGGGGCGGCTGTTTCAGGCAGGTATCAAAATAACCAGTTTGTCAAAATAACTTAACACAGGCACGGAGGAATCCGCACTTTTTTTTGGAACAGGGTTTTATTCTCTGCACACTCATTTGCGCGGTTTTACAAACTGTGCCTTGCTGTGCAAAAACAAAAACGCATAAAAAAAGCTCCGCCTTACGTAACGGAGCTCTTTTATAGAAGGTTTTCCTTC
>CAYNOQ010000122.1:0-6262 GCA_964398855.1 uncultured Mariniphaga sp.
TCTTCCCATTCCGAACAGAGAAGTTAAGCCCGCCAGCGCCGATGGTACTGCGTAAAAGTGGGAGAGTAGGCAGCCGCCAAGCTTATTATAAAAGCCCGGAATCAAAAAATCCGGGCTTTTTTTGTGGAGAGAGCTGCTTATCACTGATAAAATGACTTTCCCCGGAATATTTGGAATCGCAGGTGAGGTTTACTTTCAATCGAGATAGCAGAATTCGTCGATTGTGACCGTCTTGAAAACTATTGAACCGAGAGGGGGTTCGTATCTTTCCTCTACGCTGCAAGCCTAAAACAAAGAGCAACAAAAGTAAGACATACACCACTGCATCACTGAATTTGTAGGATTTGTTGTTTTTATTCTGTCACGGCTGAAAGTCATTTAAATGTCAAAAATGGATATAGGTATATCTTTACTCTACTTCTGTTTGATTTTCTTTCAAAGGGTACAGTTTGTCCGAAACTGGCAGTTTGATATTACAAATTCCGTAGGAGCGTGCATATGTTTATTTTAGAGGAATTTGAGGTGATTTTGTGATACTGAAAAACGAACTTGTGAAAAGTATAATTCAGAGTTCTTTTCTATTTGAAAAGGGCAAACAGATAATGGACGGCACCATTCCTGTTTAATATCGCATTACTATTGACGAACAGGCTACCCGTTTTAACACAAAATCAAGTATTGTTAAACATCTACCTTAAATAATATAAAACTAATTAAAATGTCTGTCGTAAAAAACAAATTTTGTATTTTTCATTTAAAAAGTGAAAAACAGTTAAAATATACCTATCTAAAAAATCTGTTTTTTATATTTTTATTCTCTGAAATGATATTTTTAATAAATAGCCCAATATATTAATATGGAGTAATATTTTATATGATGAAAACAGAAATAAACAGGTACATAGAAGATTTCATGGTATCGTTGATAGCACGTAATCCGGGTGAAAAAGAATTTCATCAGGCGGTGCATGAAGTGGTGGAGAGTCTTGCTTCCTACATTGTTGAAAACCCGCAGCTGCGCAAAATGAAGGTTCTGGAAAGAATTGCCGAACCTGAGCGCGTGGTAATGTTTCGCGTGCCGTGGCTGAACGATCGCGGCGAAGTGGAAATCAATCGTGGTTACAGAATACAAATGAATAGCGCCATCGGTCCTTACAAAGGTGGAATACGTTTCCATTCCAGCGTAAATTTGAGTATTCTTAAATTTCTTGCTTTCGAGCAGACTTTCAAAAATAGCCTTACCACGCTGCCAATGGGCGGCGGAAAGGGAGGCTCGGATTTCAATCCAAAAAATCGTTCAGACGAAGAAGTGATGAAATTCTGCCAAAGTTTTATAAATGAATTGTATCGCCACATTGGCGCTGATACAGATGTTCCTGCCGGAGACATCGGTGTAGGCGGACGTGAAATAGGGTTTATGTACGGACAATACAAACGTTTGCGCAATGAATTTACCGGAACATTTACCGGCAAAGGTCTTGAATGGGGTGGAAGTCCACTGCGTCCCGAAGCAACCGGTTACGGAACATGCTATTTTGCTCAGGCAATGCTCGCCACGCGCAACGACAGTTTCAAAGGCAAAACCGTGGCAATTTCAGGGTCGGGCAATGTGGCTCAATACGCAGCAGAAAAAGTGCTTCAATTAGGCGGAACACCCGTTACATTTTCCGATTCAAATGGTTACATTTATGATTCACAGGGAATAACCGAAGAAAAGCTGCGGTATATTTTTGAACTCAAAAACATTTACCGCGGACGTATCAGCGAATATGCTGAACGTTATCCTGAAGCAGAATATTTTGACGGGCAAAGGCCCTGGGGCGTGAAATGCGACATAGCCCTTCCCTGTGCAACACAAAACGAATTAGACGGTGAAGATGCCGAAGCATTGGTGCAAAACGGCTGCATCTGCATTGCCGAAGGAGCCAATATGCCCTCTACGCCCGAAGCGGTTGCCGTCTTCCTGAAAAACAGGTTGCTCTTCGCACCGGGCAAAGCCGCCAATGCCGGCGGAGTATCCGTATCGGGACTGGAAATGAGCCAAAACTCAATGCGCATCAGTTGGTCGCCCGAAGAGGTGGACAAAAAACTTCATTCCATTATGACCGACATCCATACCGCATGCGTGCAGTACGGAACCGAGCCGGACGGTTATGTCAACTATGTAAAGGGCGCTAACATTGCAGGCTTTATCAAAGTTGCCAGGGCAATGCTTGCGCAGGGAGTAGTTTAAAATGAAAGAATTTATCCGTAACTCGTTAGAGAGTATTGATTATCACAAATTGATGCAGCGGCGAATAAGTCGCATCTTGCTGATATGCAGTTCGTACGACGCCTATATTCTCGAAGAGGACGGACGCCTGGAGGCTTCTATCAATCAGGAGTACCACGATTTGAACCTGACGCATATGCCAATATTTGTACGTGTAAGCACCACTTCCGAAGCATTGGAAGTACTCGCTGAACAAAAAAATATTGACCTTATAATCAGTATGTATAATGTAGGCACACCTGACGTATTTACCTTCGCACGGGAAGTGAAAAAACAGCGTCCGGATTTGCCTGTGGTGCTGCTGACACACTTCACGCGCAATATCGTGCGACACATCCAGGGCGCTGACCGTTCAGGAATTGATCAAATTTTCTGCTGGCACGGTAATACCGACCTCATAATGGCAATCATAAAACTGATTGAAGACAGGATGAATGCCGACAACGATATTCTGAACATGGACGTACAGTGTATTTTACTGGTAGAGGATTCGATACGATACTATTCATCGTATCTGCCTGCTATTTATCGTCTTGTGATGGAACAAAGCAACGAATTTGTCCGTGAGGCGATGGGAGAACAACAACAGGTGGTACGCAAGCGCTCGCGTCCCAAGATATTACTGGCGACCAACTACACCGATGCCGTGGCAGACTATAAAAAATACAAAGCCAATCTGCTGGGTGTTATCTCTGACGTAGGTTTCGTCATCAATCCTCACGACGATCCGAATGACGAAAAATTAGATGCAGGAATTGACCTTTGCCGCCTTATAAAAAAAGAAACTCCGCTGATGCCCTTTCTGATGCAATCCTCGCAGACCTCGGTACGCGCCATAGCGCAGGAACTTGGCGTAGGATTTCTCGAAAAATATTCAGAAACCTTATTGCAGGAACTTGGCGATTACATCAGCGCCGAATTTTTGTTTGGCGATTTTATTTTCCGCAATCCCGCAACCGGCGCAAAAGTTGGGCAGGCGCACAATCTAAAAGAAATGCAGCAACTGATAGAGCACATTCCCGACGAGGTATTACAGTACCATGCAGGGTTTGATCATATTTCCAAGTGGCTGTATGCGCGTGGAATTTTTTCGCTTGCACGCCTTTTCGAGGCTACTCCTTCCAAAAAATTTCCTGACATAAAGCACTTTCGTCATTTTTTGGTTGAAAACATCAACGACTATCGCATGTTGCTCGCACAGGGCGTTGTAGCTTCGTTTTCAGAACAGAATTACAGCGACAGCGTTTGGGTAGCCCGCATCGGCAACGGGTCACTGGGCGGAAAGGGACGCGGACTAGCTTTTATGAACAATATGCTTATGAAGCATAATTTTTACGACAAATATGAGAGTGTGAGAATAATGTTGCCGCGTACGCTGATTATAACCACAGACTGTTTTGAAGAGTTTATGGAAGCGAATGACTTGCGTTACATTATGAATGTTGAGATTTCGGACGAGGAAATTCTTTCGGAATTTGTATCTTCACACCTGCCCGAAAGCCTGTTGCAGAAACTGCGTGTGTTCATACGTTATGCCTCCGGTCCGCTTGCCATTCGATCAAGCTCGAAACTCGAAGATTCACATTATCAGCCTTTTGCCGGAATTTATTCAACCTATATGATACCACAGGCAGAAAATGAAGACCGAACGCTGCGCATGTTGGGGAAAGCTATTAAAAGCGTCTATGCCTCAGTGTTTTACTCATCGGCACGTCAGTACATCACTGCCAGCGGTAATAATCTCTCTGAAGAAAAGATGGCGGTCGTGATACAGGAAGTATGCGGAACGGAAGAACAGGGGCTTTTTTTTCCAACAATTTCGGGTGTGGCGCGTTCACTAAACTTCTATCCCTTGGGTAATGAACGTCCTGAAGATGGAGTTGCCGAGATTGCCGTAGGATTGGGCACCATTGTGGTAAGCGGAGGGCGCGTGCTGCGTTTTTCGCCGCGTTATCCCAAACATACACTGCAACTTTCAACAATCGAACTGACTTTGCGCGATACGCAACGCCAGATGTACGCGCTTGACCTGCGTCCTGAAAAGTTCATGACATCTCTGAATGAAACAGTTAATTTGTTGAAGATGGATGTAAACAAAATCAGAAAGTTCCGCAATATTCGCCATGTGGCTTCCGTGTATAACATGGATAATCAGATAATTACAGACAGTTGTTACGAGGAAGGTCACGTTGTCATCACTTTTGCACGTGTGCTTAAATATGACTTATTCCCTTTGGCGGCGATGCTCTCCGACCTGCTCGAAATGGGTAGAAATGAAATGCGGACCCATGTTGAAATTGAATTTGCGGTTAACCTTGATGTTCCTCGCGGAGCACGACAGGTGTTTAACTTCCTGCAAATACGTCCCATTGTGGAAAGTGAGAACCGTAGTTCGCTCGACTGGTCGAATGTTAACCTCTCGGATGCGCTTCTTTGGGCGCAGAACGCCGTTGGCACAGGCATCATAGAGGGCGTGAGCGATATCGTTTATATCAAACACGATACATTCGACAATACGAAAACCGAACAAATGGTGGAAGAGGTTGACGCCATAAATAATGTGATGAAATCAGAGAAGCGTGGTTATGTACTCATCGGTCCCGGACGCTGGGGTTCGAGTGACAGATTTTTGGGAGTGCCTGTAAAATGGGGGCAGATATCCGAGGCATCGGTGATTGTTGAATGTGGGCTTAAAAATTTTCGTGTTGAGCCAAGCCAGGGTACACATTTCTTTCAAAATCTCATCTCTTTAGAAGTTGGCTACCTGACCATCAATCCATTTACCGGCGATGGCGGACTTGATATGGACACCCTTGCCGCTGCCGAAGCGGTTAGCGACACAAAATATGTTCGTCATGTACGTTTTCCTGAACCGCTTTATATTTTTGTAGATGGACGGAATAACAAGGCGGTTATCAAAGTAAACAATACTTAAATTCTTACTTCTATTCCGTTTGCTTTTAGGTAATTTTTCAGTTCAGAAATGGCGATTTCGTTGTAGTGGAAAATGCTTGCGGCAAGTGCGGCATCAGCTTTTCCGCAGTGGAAAATGTCTGCAAAATGCTGCATCGTTCCAGAACCGCCACTGGCTACAACTGGAACATTTACCGCTTCAGACACGGCGCGGGTAATGCCTGTGGCATAGCCGTCTTTTGTTCCATCGTGCAACATGGAGGTAAGCAAAATTTCGCCGACGCCCAATGCAACGCTTTTTTTTGCCCAGTCAACGGTTTTGATGTCGGTTTTTTCGCGTCCACCGTTCAGGTAAACGTACCAATCACCGTTTTCAAAATTTGTGTCAATGGCAAGGACTATGCACTGGCTGCCGAATTGTTGAGCCAAATCGGTTATCAATTGCGGATTTCGCACGGCAGCCGTATTGACAGATATTTTATCAGCCCCACACTGCAAAAGAAGCGAAACATCTTCAACACTGGCAATCCCCCCGCCAACGGTAAACGGAATATTGATGTGCCGTGCAATACGCGTAACCAATTCCGAGAGCGTTTTCCGCTTTTCGTTGGTTGCCGTGATGTCAAGAAAAACAAGCTCGTCGGCACCCATTGCACTATATGTCGCCGCCAACTCTACCGGGTCACCAACGGTTTTGATATTTATAAAATTGATGCCTTTTACGGTTTTTCCGCCTTTGACATCCAAACAAGGTATGATACGTTTGGTTAATCCCATGATTATTTAACTTTTGATTTCCAGGAAATTTTTGAGTATTTTGTGTCCTGTATCGCCCGATTTTTCGGGGTGAAACTGTGTCGCAAAAAAATTATCCTTTTGCAGTGCGGCGCTGTACGGCAGAATATAATTGGCTGTTGCAATGGTATTTTCGCCGTATTCTACATAATATCCGTGAACGAAATAAACAAAGGAGTGTTCGTTTATATCTGCAAACAGAGGAGATTTCAGACAGTAAATATCGTTCCAGCCCATTTGCGGAATTTTATGAAATTGAGATTGAAATTTTTTCACCTGTTG
>CAYNOQ010000123.1:0-6224 GCA_964398855.1 uncultured Mariniphaga sp.
CGAAGTAGGAAGCAGACTAGCAGACTTGTTAGCGTGCGAAGCACCTGACAACGTCTGGTAAGATGACAACGTCTGGTAAGATAGGGATTAGGTTGAGATTAAGTGGAGATTAAATGGAGATTAAATAGAGATTAGGTTGTGATTAAGTGGAGATTTAAGGAAACAATCCCCCTTTCATTCTCTCCTGCCTGCTGACAGACAGGTGCGAGAAACAATCTTTGCGAGAAACAGTTTTATAGTTAACCCCTACGAAATTTTGATTAAAATATGGATAATTTTTTCAGTAAAGTTTATGAAGTGGTTAAACTGATTCCGCCGGGACGGGTCACTTCCTATGGCGCAATTGCCAGATATTTGGGCAGTACCGGCTCAGCCCGCATGGTGGGCTGGGCGATGAACAGTGCCGGCAGCCACTCCTCTTTTGTGCCTGCTCACCGGGTGGTCAACCGCAACGGACTGCTCACCGGAAAACACCATTTCGATACCCCGGAAGCCATGAAAGAACTGCTTGAAAACGAAGGAATTGAAGTGAAAGAAGACCAGATCGTTAATTTTGAAAAGTATTTCTGGGACCCGGTGAAAGAGCTTGGTTTTGAGTAGCTTTCATCTTTTATCGTATTGTTCTTCGTAATATTTCTGATAATCGCCTGAAGTAACACTGCTCAGCCACGCTTCGTTTGCCAGATACCAGTCAATGGTTTTTTCAATGCCCTCCTCAAACTGCAACGACGGCTCCCATCCCAGTTCATTTTTCAGCTTTGTGGCATCAATGGCGTAGCGCATATCATGCCCTGCACGATCTTTTACAAAAGTGATCAGCTTTTCGGACTCACCTTCCGGGCGACCAAGTTTCCGGTCCATCACCCGGCAAATGACACGAATCAGATCAATGTTTTTCCATTCGTTGAAACCGCCGATATTGTATGTTTCTCCTGACTTCCCTTTATGAAAAATCAGATCAATGGCAGAAACATGGTCTTCCACCCAAAGCCAGTCGCGCACATTTTCACCTTTCCCGTAAACCGGAAGCGGCTTGTTGTTTTTTATGTTGTGAATAAACAGCGGAATCAGTTTTTCAGGGAACTGATAGGAGCCGTAATTATTTGAACAGTTGGAAATTACAACCGGAAATCCGTAGGTGTCGTGATATGCTCTGACAAAATGGTCGGAACTCGCCTTGGAAGCCGAATAGGGACTGTGCGGATCATAGGAGGTCTGCTCGGTAAACAGTCCGTCTTCGTCCAAAGAGCCATAAACTTCATCGGTGGAAATATGATAGAACCTTTTCCCTGTATAGTCATCTTTCCAGATGTGCCGTGCGGCATTGAGCAGGTTAACCGTTCCGATAACATTGGTATAGACAAATTCCATCGGATTCAGGATGGAGCGGTCAACATGCGACTCGGCAGCCAGATGAATCACTCCGTCAAAGCGATATTTTTCAAAAAGTTTAATGAGGAACTCTCCGTCAACAATATCTCCCTTAACAAATCTGTAGTTTGGCTCTTTTTCAATATCTTCCAGATTGGAAAGATTTCCCGCGTAAGTCAGTTTGTCGAGATTAACGATTTCATATTCAGGATATTTGGTTACGAGTTGGCGGACTGTGTGCGAACCTATAAATCCCGCGCCGCCGGTTATTAAAATAGTTTTCATTGTATGTTGCATTTTGTTTTATAAATTTTTCAGGGAATAAAAATTACTGAAAGTCACTTTATTCCGCGCAGATTTTTTTCCCATTCCCAGGCAGATAAAAGGGTTTCTCCTAATTCCTTTTCAGTTTTCCAGCCTAACTCGCTGTTTGCAAAACTTGTATCAGCCCAAATTTTCTCAATGTCGCCTGCACGGCGACCGGTAATTTTGTAATTCAGTTTTACACCGGTAACTTCTTCAAAAGTGTTGACTAACTCCAGCACGGAAACTCCTGTTCCCGTTCCCAGATTAAAAACTTCATAATTCTCTCTGTTCTTTCCGTGCAGCAGTCGCTCAACTGCTACCACATGCGCTTTTGACAAATCAACAACGTTGATGTAGTCGCGAATTGCCGAGCCGTCGGGTGTATCGTAATCATCACCAAAAACTTTCAGTTCATCGCGGATTCCGGCGGCAGTTTGCGTAACAAACGGCACCAGATTTTGCGGAACGCCAAGCGGCAGCTCCCCGATGAGCGCCGATTTGTGGGCGCCGATGGGATTGAAATAGCGCAGTGCAATTCCCCTCAATTCCGGGTGAGCGGCAACAGTGTCCCTTAGAATATCTTCATTCACCCGCTTGGTATTCCCATAAGGCGATTCGGCATCTTTCCGGGGTGTGTCTTCGGTAACCGGCAGCTTGTCGGGCTGACCATAAACCGTGCAGGATGAGGAAAATACCATATTCGGAACACCATACTTAATTTGACACGCTAATAAATTTATCATCGAAACCAGATTGTTCCGGTAGTAGAGCAGCGGTTTTTCCACCGATTCATTCACCGCTTTTGATGCGGCAAAATGAATAACGGCTTTAATATTCGGATTTCGTCGGAAAAAGTCATCGCACTTTTTTTCATCTGCCAGATCAAATTTTTCAAATTCAGGTTTAATTCCTGTTATCTTTTTAATGTTGTCCAGCACTTCAATGGAGGAGTTGGAGAGATTATCCACCACAATCACTTCAAAACCTGATTCCTGAAGTTCAACAACAGTGTGTGAACCAATGTATCCCGTTCCGCCGGTTACCAATATTTTCGCTTTCATTTTTTTATTATTTTCTGTAAAATTAAAAATTAAAAGAGAGATAGCAGAACCTTTTGCGGTATCGGCTCATTTTTGATGAAACGAATGCTTTGCTTCAACAGATGTTTTGCTAATTTTACAGTTATAAAACGTCATATATGAATATCGGAAAATTCATCCGCCAGCTTTTGCCGGAAAACAAAACAGTTATTTTTCCCGGTTTAGGGGCTTTTTTTCTGAAATACACACCGGCAAAAATTGATGCGGAAGCGAAAGTAATTTTTTCACCGTCAGGGAAATTAGGGTTCAATTCAGAAATCAAAAACGATGACGGACTGCTTGCCGGGCATCTTGCCCGAACTGAAAATATTTCGATTAGGGAGGCAAATTTGAAAATCAGGGAAGCCGGAGACGAAATTCTCTATCAGCTTGACAAAGGGGGCAAAGTGAAAATTGAAAGCCTGGGTGCTCTTTTTTATGACGAAAATCGCGAAATTCAGTTTGAACCGCTTCCCGGTGAAATTCCGTTTTCGGAAACTTTCGGTCTTGAGCATATTTCAATGTTGAGCCGGACGGAGATTATCTCTCAGCTTATTGCCGGAGTTTCAGAAAGTATTGCTCAATCTGAAGAGCCAGTAGCCGATCATGCAGAAACTGATGCGATTGAAGACAATACCGAAATTGTGGCTGTTCCGCCCGCTCAGGAACAACCGGAGACTTCGCCCAAAAAACGGCGGGGATGGCTGTGGCTTTTACCACTTCTCTTGTTGGCTGTGGCAATACTCTTTTTTCTTCTGAGAAAAGAGAAGGAAGAAATTCAGGCGCCAAAACAGGAAGCTGCTTTTTTAGCAGAAGATGAAAAAATTCCAGCTGATGAACCTCAGGATTCGCTTGTTGCAGATTCGCTATTTTTTGAAACGGATGTTTCCGTAGCGGACAGCATAACAGCCGGGGAAGTGGAAATTACCGGCTCCTTGGAATTCGCAAAGCCCGATACCTCAATGTATTACCTGATTGGTGGAAGTTTCAGTAAGATAGAAAATGCAGAAGAATATTTCCTGGAAATGAAAGAGAAAGGATATAATCCGCTCTATTTGGGTAAGTCAGGCAGTTTTTATCTCGTTTCTATTCAGGTTTTTGAAAACAGAGCGGAAGCTTTTCGTGAACAGTACGATTTTTTGGACAGATTGCCCGATTCGGGCGTGTGGGTTTACAAACCCGAAAAAGTTGGTGAATAAATAAATTCAAATACTATGAACTCATCCAGAAGAAAATTTATCAAAAATTCAGCTTTGGCAGCAACTGCCATTGGTGCAGGCACAGTGATACCTTCAAAAGTTTGGTCTGCCGGTTTTGCACCGTCCGACAAAATCAATGTAGCCCTTATCGGCTGCCGGAACATGGGTTTCGGAATTTTGTCCAACCATCTCAATACCGGAATGGTGAATTGCGTCGCGCTTTGCGATGTGGACAGGAATGTGCTTGAGGAGAAAGGACAAACCGTTAAAAAGAATTGGGGGCAGGAGCCTGAGTTGTATGGTGACTACCGGAAAGTGCTTGAGCGCCGGGATGTTGATGCAGTGATTATCGGAACGCCTGACCACTGGCACTGTCTGATTATGGTGGATGCGTGCAGCGCCGGGAAAGATGTTTATGTGGAAAAACCCATGGCAAATACTATTGGCGAATGCAATATCATGGTGAAGGCAGCGCGGCGGTATAACCGCATTGTTCAGGTGGGGCAGCAGCAACGAAACAACAAGGTTTTTCTGGATTCGATGGAGCTAATTAAGTCGGGGCAAATCGGCACTTTGCGAAAAGTGAACATCTGGGCAAATTTCCATTACGGAATCGGAACGGTTCCGGTTGCCGACTCACCCGTGCCGGAAGGTGTAGATTATGATTTCTGGTTAGGTCCGGCGCCCAAACGACCGTTCAACAAAGCCCGCTTTCACGGGACCTGGCGTCACTACTGGGATTATGGCGGCGGGCTGATGTCCGATTGGGGTGTGCATCTCGTAGATATGGGGCTTTGGGCAAAAGATTTAACCGGAGGACCAAAAAAGGTGATTACTTACGCTGCAAATTTGTCAAAACAGGCGATGGCGCGCGATTCGTTTGACACCATGAATATTATCTATCCCAAAGATGATTTTGTCATTCAGTATGATCTAACCGCCGGAATTGAGCAGGGTCCGTTTAATTCACCTTATGGAATTCAGTTCATCGGTGAAAAGGGAACTTTGGTGGCAGACCGCAATAAATATCATCTCTATCCCGAGTGGGACGGACAGAAAAATGCTCCAAAAACAGAAGAAATTCACTTTGATAAGGGGAAAGAGTCGCACCGCGAGCATGTGGACAATTTTCTGGAGTGCATTAAAACAAGGGAAACACCTGCATGTCCGCCCGAAGTTGGCAGAGCTGCGGCGCTGCATGTGCATGCCGCAAATATTGCTGCGCGGGTTGGAGAAAATGTACTTGAATGGGATGAAACTGCAAACCGGTTCACAAACAGTGAAAAGGCAAATGAGCTGATTGTGCCGGAGTACCGCAGTCCCTGGAAATTGCCTGATGTTTAAACTGTTTTGAAAACCGATATAAAAATGAATAGCAGGAGAAACTTTATAAAAACGGGCGCTGCCGCAACAGCCGGACTGATTTGCTCAGACCCTTTCGAAGCATTTGCATCGGCAAAGAGAAACAGGCTCAAAAATTTCGGATTTATTGCAGGGCTTGCCGGTGAAGCGATGAAGGCGGACTGGAAAGGAACGCTGAAAAAAGCGGTAGATTTTGGTTTTACCGAGCTGGAAGGCGGGGATAATTTTGCAGCATCAACCCGGGAATTTTTGAGTTATTGCAAATCAATCGGCATCAAACCAATCACCGGCGGAACCGGACTTGAGCCGCTGATTAAAGAACCTCAAAAGCATTTTGATCATTTCAACGAGCTGAATTACAAATATTTCGTAATATACTGGCCCTGGTTTGGAGGCGCCCCGGTAAAGTTGGAAGATTGCAGGAAATCGGCGGCGGCGCTGAATGAGTTAGGCGAAAAAGCAAAAAGAAACGACTTGACGCTTCTCTGGCATAACCACGATCTGGAATTCCATGAAATGGAAGAAGGACTTCCCTTCGATTATCTCATGGAAAACACCGACCCCAATCTGATTCAATGTGAAATGGACATTTACTGGGTGAAAAAAGGGGGTGGCGATCCGCTGGAAGTACTGAAGAAATATGCAGGTAGAATTCCTGTTCTTCATGTAAAAGATATGGCTCCCGATGGTGATTTTATCTGTCCCGGACGTGGAATTATTGATTTTGCCCCAATTTTCAGAGAAGCTCAAAAACAGGGAATTAAGCACTATTTTGTGGAGAGAGACAACGAACCCGATGGCATGGGATGTCTGAAATCAAGTGCCGGGTTTTTGAAAAATCTGAAGTTTTAGCTTATTGGAAAATGGTTTTGGAGCGTTTGAAAAATATAATTGCCAAAGGTGAAGA
>CAYNOQ010000124.1:0-3375 GCA_964398855.1 uncultured Mariniphaga sp.
GCTCTATGCAAGGCTGACTTTAGAACTGTTACCTTGAGTACGTGCGCAATTCTGGTTGAGATGTTTGCGATGATTTCAGTGGCGGTATTGATAATTTATCAGTAACCCCGTTCAGAATATTTACTCTGCCAAAAGCACATCTCCTTAGAGTTTATTAAAAAACAATGCTTTATGGAAAAAGAAGAAATGATTTCAATGGAAATTGTCAATCCACAAGCTGCTGGTATTGACATAAGTAGCCGATCACATTGGGTGGCGGTTGGACAAAAAGAAAAGGATGTCCGTGAATTTGGTGTTTTCAACCAAGATCTATTTGAGATGGCCGATTGGTTGAAGGAGAAAAACATCAAAACTGTAGCTATGGAAAGTACAGGCACTTATTGGCAAAACCTACATGCCGTATTAATTGCCAAGGGGTTTCATATAATTCTGTGTAATGGGAAATTTACCAAAGACATTAAAAGAAAAAGACAGATGTGAAAGACTGTCAGTGGATACAGAAGCTCCATAGCCTTGGACTATTAAGCGGCAGTTTTCTACCCGATGAGAAGACCGAACAATTACGAACTTATACTCGTCACAGAGCCAATTTACTCAACAATGCCGCATCTACAAGCAAAAAATGCAGAAGTATTTGCGCCTACTCAATTTTCGATTGGACGTGGTGGCAAATGACATTTGTGGACTTACAGGATTGCTTATTATCAGGGCCATTTGTGAGGAAGAAACAAACCTGCAAAAATTAGCTGCTCTAAAACACGGAAATTGCCGAAAAAGCGAGTCGGAAATAGCTTTAGCATTACAATCAAATGGACGAAAAGACTATCTGTTTGCTTTAAAACAAGAGCTTGAAAACTATGATCACTTGCAAAACAAAATAGCTGAATGTGATAAAATTATAGAACAAATGCTCAATGAAATCATTGACAATGACGATAATAAAAGGCAACATTATATCGAGTCAAAACCACACAAAAGAATCAATAAAGCCACACCAAAAGATATTGATTTGAAGCTTAAATCATACCAAATGTTTGAAGGAACAGACCTGCTAGCAATGGAAGGCATGAGTTACTCAACAGTGCTCGCATTAATGAGTGAAGTGGGAATTGACGAAATTAAAAAGTTTTCGTCAGCCAAGCATTTCTGCTCATGGCTCAGATTAGCACCAAACAACAAAATCAGCGGAGGCAAAGTACTTTCGAGTAAAATTCCTAAAGGAAGCAACAGACTCAAAATAGCACTAAGAAATGCAGCTAATGCCATTGGAAATCTCAAAGAATCAACACCTCTAAGAGATTTCTTTCACAGAATAAATTTCAGGAAAGGAGGCGTATCGGCTGTAAGTGCAACCGATAGAAAATTAGTGGTAATTATTTGAAACATGGTCGTCAAAGAAGTACCCTACATAAACCCTGAAGGATATCTATATTTAGACCAAAAAAGAAAACTGGCTGTAAAGAAAAGAATCCAAAATCAAATCACTAAATTTGGACTGACCGCAGAAGATATATTATTTGTAAATAATTGATTCTAAAATATTTATATAAACGTTAGTCAGAACCTAAGTGCAAACAACATAAAATAGTGATTAGATGAACAAACTTTCCTTGATTGAGAAAATACACTTTGTGGGATAGTGTCACTTAAAACTGACGATATGAAAGAGACTTTCAAATTTGAGAAATCTTTTGGTCCTGTAGCATCATTCTCAGGATATGTGATACTTATAGCAGGATTAATAGCAACATATTTTTCGTTAACAGGTTTAATTTTAGTATTATTCGGTGCTTTTGTTGGTTTAACTAATTCTTGTACAACGATTGATTATGCAAATAGAAAAGCCAAATTTTCAAATAACATATTTGGTTTTATAAAAATTGGCAAATGGTTGGATATTACAGATGATATGAGTATAGGGATAAAGAAATCAAATAAGACTTACCGTACTTATAGCAGAAGCAACAGAATTCTTGACATTGCTACAAAACAGATTAAAATATATTTATTCGATTTGCATGGTAATCCTATTATGCCACTGAAAACTATTGACACAGTTGATAATTCGGGAAAAGAACTTGAAGATTTGAATAAAAAATTTTGACTGACAATTATGAAACAATAACAACTGTAGCCAACAAGCGGTATAAAAAATTGCCGAGACAGTAGGTTATTAAAGGGTTGTATCCCACTTCAACATTCTTGTACCTTGATAGGTGATTAGCCAGCAATCGGCAACTTTTCATACCTCCACCCGTTATGTGCAAGCAGTTTTGAACACTCCGTAAAATGACAAAACTCTTTGAAAAAATTACTGAATTAATTGGATGGCTTCAAATTATGGCATCCCCTTTTTTCATTGGTTTGTTAATAGGTTCTATCGTATATTTCCCAAATCAGACAACCACAACATTAATCATTGGTCTAATCATTTCGCTTGTCGGATTAGTAATCGGAATCATCCTTGCAACAAAAATTTATAAGAGTAAAAATGGAACGATTTGGTTTCTATCAAGAACAATAGCAACTCCCGAACTTGATAAAAAAGACGAGAAGATTTAACACCATTTCAAACTGAACATTTAATTAATTTGACTAAATTTGGAAAAATCTTTAGAGATGAATATAGAAGCAAAAAAACTATCATTTATTCAAGAATTCTTAAGAATTGATAATGAAAAGATTATTAATGCTTTGGAAAACTTACTTCATAAAAGCAAGTCAGAAGTTTTTGAAGACAACTTAAAACCAATGGCTATTGAGCAACTAAATGATGAAATTGATTTAGCTATAGAAGATGAGAAAAGTGGCAGAACTATTAATGCAAAAGAGTTAAAAAGAAAAATTCAAGAATGGAGTTAGAAGTTATTTGGACACGATTTGCCGAAAATAAGCTCTCTGATATTTTTGAATATTACAAAGTAAAAGCAAGTTTAAAAGTTGCCAAAAACATAACTACTAAAATCGTTGATAAAACGATAAATCTTAAAAAACAACCTAAAATTGGAACTGTTGAAGAATTACTGAATAATAGACCTCAAGAATTTAGATATTTAGTTTCAACGAATTACAAAATAATTTACTACATAAACTACGAAACCCATAAAGTTGTAATTGCGAATGTTTTTGACACTCGACAAAATCCAGAAGAAATATTAGAAACAAAATCATAATTCTGCCTGCACCAACACCTAAGGTTTCGTCGTGCCCGCAGGGCAGGCGATGAATTGAAAATCATCGAATACCATTGAAATCAGACGCTGAATGAGATAAACCGATGTTGAACTGAACCGGTCGTCGCAGCACGGGGTTGATTTGTAGTTATGGGGATATTGTGAGAAAAGAATAAAGTTCTATTCTAATCTGTTGACCGGG
>CAYNOQ010000124.1:3475-6012 GCA_964398855.1 uncultured Mariniphaga sp.
TTCACCATTTGCGATGGCATGTTGCCGGGCAGGGTTATCGGTTCAAACAGTTTGCTTTTGGTATCTTCCTCAAGATAATCGGAATAGAGAATGGCATTTCCAAATTTCACCAGGTCTTCCGCATTGGAGAGCATGCCTTCCGAAGGCATTTTATAGCGCAAATCGCGGGTGGTGGCATTGACCACCACTGAAATGAAATTGTGGTCATAAAACTGAGTTCTTCCCTCAACGGTTCCGAAAAAGTTATCTGGAGTGGTGTTTTCCAAACCTAAAGTATCGGTTACATAGGTTTTCATAAGGGATGAAAAACTTGTGCCCGCTGCTTTTTCCATCACCATTCCCAGCAGGTCATAATTGAAATGGTTGGGAACCATATAATATCCCGGCGGATATTCTAATGAATCATTTTTGAAATTTTCCAGTCCGGCTTCCAATGAAACATTAAGTCCTCTCCAGTCGGTCTCTTCGCCTTTGGGCATGCGAATTCCGGAAGTGTGATAAACCAGGTCCTTCACGTTCATTCTGAACTCTTTTTCCGGAAAATCGGGATAATAATGCTGAACGGTGGAGTCGGGGTGCAAAGTTCCGTCTTCAACCAATTTCTGATAAATGATGTTGGTAAACAGCTCCGAGAGTTGCCCGATTCTGAATTTTGTTTTTCTTGTGACAAGAGCATTCAAGTCTTTGGAAGCCAGTCCCAATCCTTCGGAGTAAATTATTTTTCCATCTTTTGAAATGGCAAAAGTAGCTCCCGGAATCGTGTTTCTCGACATGTAAAAAATGGCATCTTTCCGTGCAGCTTTAATTTCTTCGATATACTTTCTGTCGTAAAGAATATCGTGATTTCTTTTTTTGCAGTTGGTAAAGCTCAACAGGACTGCAAACACAACAGACAATAATAAAAATTTCCTTACCATTATTTTAAATTTTTGGTATTGAACAAAACTTTTGCAAAAATAAAAAAAATCCCAAAATAAGCTTAAAAGGGAGATTTGAAAGTCAGAGTCCGACGTTTGTCGGTTCATTTTCAGAGCGTGCAATGATAACAGCACCGCAGGTATCGCTCCATACATTTACGGCGGTGCGGAACATGTCTAAAATTCTGTCAACGGCAATGATAAGCCCGACACCTTCCAACGGCAGTCCAACGGCAGTCAAAACGATGGTGATCATCACTAATCCTGCCATGGGAATTCCGGCAGCACCAATTGAAGCCAGCAGCGCAGTGATAACTATCAGCATCTGCTGCATAAAACTCATGTCAATGCCATAAACCTGAGCGATAAACATGGCTGCAACACACTCATACAGTGCTGTTCCGTCCATGTTGATTGTGGAACCCAACGGAATTGTAAAACTGGAGATTTTAGACGAAACACCACTTTTGTTTTTAACCGTCTCCATGGTGAGTGGGAGTGTGGCATTTGATGAAGCGGTGGAAAATGCCATCAGCAGGGGAGAAGCCATGTTTTTCAGATGCCGGTAGGGCTTTGCCCTTCCGGCAAATCGCACGATTAGCGGAAGATTGATAAAAGCGTGAATCGACAGACCTAAAAAGACGACCAGCATATAGATAAGCATACTTCCGGCAAGCGTTCCCAATTGTTCGGAATTTCGGTGAACTTCATTGGCTACGATACCGAAGATTCCGAGAGGAGTGAAGCGGATAATGAATAGTGTCATTTTCATCATCACCTCAAAAAATGCATTGAAAAATGTGGTTAGTATCTCTTTGTGCCGGGAGGCTGTTTTTGAGATGAAAACACCGAAAAGAATAGCGAAAAAGATAATGGGAAGTATATCGCCCCGAATCATTGCCTCAACAATATTTGAAGGTACAATCCGCATGAGAATGTCGGAAAGCGCAACAGAATTCTCTCCCAGTCCTTCAACAGACTGCGTAAAATTGAGATCAACACCAATGCCCGGGCGGATGATGTTTACAAGAACCAATCCGGTGAGAATAGCGACCAGGCTTGTGGAAATGTAGTAGAACATGGTTTTTAGCCCTAATCTGCCTAAGCTTTTTCCACCTCCGATGCTGGCAACACCTGAAATAATAGAGCTGAGTATCAGGGGGATAATAATCATTTTCAGGGCAGTCAGAAAAATTTCACCCATCCATGAAACGTATCTGATACCTTCGGGAAAGAAATATCCGAATGGAATAGCGAGAAATAACGCAATCAGAATTTGCCAGTGCAGTTTGATCTTAGATAAATTCACTACAGGATTTTTTTAGATTTTTATCAGGCTTGCTAAATTAGTTTTTTTGTTAGTGATGGCAAATCGTGAAAAGAGAAATTGATGTTTTTAAGGACAATTAGTTTATGAGAGAATATATCTATCTGTGGCGTAATTCCCATGCAACAACTGTTCCGGTCAATTTCATTTGTCTGTTGAGGATAGACCGGGCGGTATTAAGTCAGGTTTTCTAAAAAAAGTTGCCCTTGAATACAAAAACAAAATTTCGTATTCAAGGGCAACCTTAAAAATGAGCTAATTTATTTACTATTTAATTGTAAGGTTTTCCGGTA
>CAYNOQ010000125.1:0-5930 GCA_964398855.1 uncultured Mariniphaga sp.
AAGAAAGCCACAACGGCAAAAGCCATAATTGCAATGACAGAGCGAATGATATGCCATCGCAGCTCTTCGAGATGTTCAAGAAAAGACATTTCCGCATATTGTGATCTTAGTCCGCGCCTGCTGCGCTTTTTGCCGTCTTTACTGTTTTCCCTTTCACGGGCTGAATTTTCGCTCATTTAATTATATATTTAATAAAACTCCACAAATATAAATACTTCCTGTCATTAGGGCATTTTCTCTCTCTTATTATTTAAATGATTACTACTAATTCTCAAAAAAGCGTGCTTTGTATTTCTTTTTTGCTATTTTTAATAATTTAAAATTCAAAAAAGAAGTTAGCTTTAGAAATATTTTATGGAAAATAATTTTTCATTAACCGGTTATTTGCAACAATACTTTGGATTCGACAGGTTTAAAGGACAGCAGGAAAAAGCAATTCAGAGTGTTATTGACGGAAATCACACATTTGTGCTGATGCCGACAGGCGGCGGAAAATCACTGATTTACCAGCTGCCGGCAATGTTGCTTGAGGGCACCGCAATTGTTGTCTCTCCGCTGATTGCTTTAATGAAAAACCAGGTTGATTCAATGCGGGGAATGCAAACCGAAGATTTTGTAGCTCATTTCCTGAATTCATCTTTGTCACGCGCTGCCATTCAGGAGGTGAAAAATGATGTTTTGGCGGGAAAAACAAAGTTGCTGTATGTGGCGCCCGAGTCGCTGACGAAGGAGGACAACATTGAGTTTCTGAAGAATATCAAAATTTCGTTCTACGCCATTGACGAAGCGCACTGCATTTCGGAATGGGGGCACGATTTCAGACCGGAATACCGACGCATCCGCCCCATTGTGGAGGAGATCGGGCTGGCACCGATAGTTGCACTCACGGCAACCGCAACGGAAAAGGTACAACACGATATTCAGAAAAATCTCGGTATCCTTGATGCGCAGGTGTTTAAAGCTTCGTTTAACCGGTCAAATCTCTATTACGAGGTGAGACCAAAAGTGAAACCGGAAAACCAGATTATCCGTTTCATCAAACAGAATGAAGGGAAATCGGGAATTATCTACTGCCTGAGCCGAAAAAAAGTTGAGCAGATTGCGGAAACACTTCAGGTTAACGGGATCAAGGCGCTTCCCTATCATGCCGGAATGGATGCAGCTACCCGCTCTGACAATCAGGACAGCTTTCTCATGGAAAAAGTGGACGTCATTGTGGCAACCATCGCTTTTGGAATGGGAATCGACAAACCCGATGTGCGGTTTGTGATTCATTACGACATTCCCAAAAGCCTGGAGGGCTACTATCAGGAAACAGGGCGCGCAGGGCGCGATGGAGGCGAAGGACAGTGCATCACTTTTTACAGTTACAAGGACATTCAGAAGCTTGAAAAATTTATGCAGGGAAAACCTGTTGCCGAGCAGGAAATCGGGAAACAGCTCCTTTTGGATACTGTTTCCTATGCCGAATCGGCTATCTGCCGGAGAATTATCCTGCTCCACTATTTCGGGGAAAAATATCCGCACGACAACTGCGGAAATTGCGATAACTGTCTGAACCCCAAGGAGCAAATTGAGGCAAAGAATGAGGTACTGATAGCGCTGAGCGCCATTCTTGAAGTGAATGAAAAATATAAGGGTGAGCACATTGCAAATATTTTGGTTGGAAATAAAACAGCCGCCATAAAATCTTTTAAACACTACACGCTGGAATCCTTCGGAGCCGGCAAGGAACACAAGGAGAGCTTCTGGAATGCCGTTTTCAGGCAGTGCATGATTAACGGAATGGTAAATAAAGACATTGAAAATTACGGTTTATTGAAAGTCACCCCAAAAGGGCATGAGTTTATTGCTAATCCCGTGAGCTTTTTGTTGGTTAAAAATCACGAATATGAAGAAGAAGACGAATCGGGAGCTTCCGGAGCTCCTTCCGGTGCCACCGGCGGAGACCCCGTGCTGTTTTCCATGCTCAAGGATTTGCGCAAGCAGATTGCCCGGCGTAAAAAACTTCCGCCGTTTGTGATTTTTCAGGATCCATCGCTGGCTGATATGTCTATTCAATACCCGATTACACTGGAAGAGCTGCAAAAAATTCAGGGAGTCGGACAAGGTAAGGCGAAGCGCTATGGACGTGAATTCGTGGAGCTGATTGCCAAATACGTTGAGGAGAACGAAATTGACCGTCCCGATGATTTTGTGGTGCGCACCATTGCCAATAAATCGAAAATGAAGGTATTCATCATTCAGAATATCGACCGGAAATTATCTTTTGATGACATTGCCAACGCAAAAGGCGTTGAAGTGCGTGATATTATCTCTGAAGTTGAAGCCATTGTTAATTCGGGAACAAAACTGAATATCGATTACTATGTAAACAGTGTGCTTGATGACGACCACCAGGAAGAGGTTTTCGACTATTTCAGGGAAGCTGAGGATGATTCAGTTGAAAAGGCATTAGACGAACTGGGCGAAGATGAGTATTCAGAAGAAGATATCCGGCTGATGCGCATAAAATTTCTGTCGGATATGGGCAACTGATTCAATGTTCCCATGTTTTATCCAAACACAATAAAAATTGAAAATTGTTAACTTTGCATCTTTGGATGTAAACTATAATTATATTATATAATGAGTATCGCTGTAGAAAAGAGACTTGACTATAAAGTTGCAGATATCAATCTTGCAGCCTTTGGAAGAAGAGAGATTGACATTGCCGAAAAGGAGATGCCCGGTCTGATGGCAATTCGCGAAAAATTTGGCAAACAAAAACCGCTTAGCGGAGCACGTATAACCGGCAGTTTGCACATGACCATTCAAACTGCCGTGCTAATAGAGACCCTTGTGGAGCTTGGTGCGGATGTCCGCTGGGCAAGCTGCAATATTTTCTCCACGCAGGACCATGCGGCGGCTGCAATTGCCGAAGCAGGAATTCCTGTGTTTGCGTGGAAAGGCGAAACACTCGAAGAATACTGGTGGTGCACCGACCGGGCGCTTGACTTTGGCAAAGGCAAAGGACCCCACCTGATTGTTGACGACGGCGGAGATGCCACCCTGATGGTGCACCGCGGACATGAAGCTGAAAAAGACGCTTCCATTCTTGACCTTCCGACTGAAGGCGAAGATGAAACGGAACTGAATAAAATCCTGAAATCTATTCTGAAGGAGACTCCAAACCGCTGGCACAGTGTGGCAGCAGAAATTAAAGGCGTTTCGGAAGAAACCACTACCGGCGTAAACCGGCTGTATCAGATGAAAGATGAGGGCAAACTGCTCTTTCCTGCAATCAATGTGAACGATTCGGTTACGAAATCAAAATTTGACAATCTGTATGGTTGCCGTGAATCGCTGGCTGACGGAATAAAGCGGGCAACTGACGTGATGATAGCCGGAAAAGTGGTTGTGGTTGCCGGATATGGCGATGTGGGCAAAGGTTGCGCCCAATCCATGCGTGGCTACGGAGCGCGGGTTATCGTTACCGAAATTGACCCTATCTGTGCATTGCAGGCTGCAATGGAAGGTTTTGAGGTAAAGACCATGGAAGATGCCTTGTCCGAAGGGAACATTTTTGTTACCACCACCGGAAATAAAGATGTGATTACGGCAGAGCACATGTCGAAAATGAAAGATCAGGCTATTGTGTGCAACATCGGGCATTTTGACAATGAAATTCAGGTATCAAAACTGCACAACCTGCCGGGTGTTGAGAAGCTCAACATCAAACCGCAGGTGGATAAATTCACATTCCCCACCGGGAGCAGCATTTACCTGCTTGCCGAGGGACGATTAGTGAACTTAGGCTGTGCCACAGGACATCCCTCTTTTGTGATGAGCACTTCGTTCACCAATCAGTCGTTGGCGCAAATTGATCTCTGGCAGCATGACTATGAAATTGATGTTTACCGGCTACCAAAAAAATTAGATGAAGAGGTGGCACGGCTGCATCTGGAGCAGATTGGCGTCAAGCTCACCCATCTGACCGACGAGCAGGCAAAATATATCGGCGTTCCCAAAGAGGGACCATACAAACCGGAACATTACAGGTATTAACCTACCGGAAATCAAAGGTTTGCAAAACTCTCAAAAGTGGAGTGCTGCCGATTACTTTCAACATTACGTCAAAAAAAGACTTCCGATTTTTGAACAGTAGGGGAAATGTTCTTTTCTGTTTCGGTTTACGAAATCAATGAATGCTATTTTGTTGTTTAATCTCTTAATCGTAATGAAATCTGCATTTAGCTATCAAAACTTCATCTTCATTACACTTATAAATTAACCGGTGTTCATTGTCTATCCGGCGAGACCAAAAGCCTGAATATTTGTGTTTCAGGGGTTCCGGTTTTCCTAAGCCTTCAAATGGATTTCTGGAAATATCTTTCAGCAAATCATTAATTCGTTTTAATTTCTTTTTGTCTGTTTTTTGCCAATAGAGATAGTCTTCCCATGATTCATCCACAAAAATATATCTCATTTTATTCCTGAATTAAATCTTTAGAAAAGGATTTGCCCTTATTCAGTTTTTCGATGGCGGAATCCAATCGTTGTTCATTTTTTCTGGAAGATAATTCGTGATTGGTTGCCATGAGTGAATTGTATTCATCAAGGGACATAACAACAATTCCCGAATTTTTACCACGATTGATTATCAGGGTTTCAAAATTCTTTGAAACTCTGTCCAAATAAGATTTAATATCTTTTCTAAAATCGGAAACACTGGCAACTAACATGATTCTGTATTTTAATTTGTACAAATATATGTACAATAATTTACTTTTACAAATTCAATTGACTGACGAAAAACCTACTTCCAAATTGAGGTAAAAGCTCATTAGCAGGGATTTGATTAAATCATTAACCAAAAACTTTATTACCTTATTGAAGAAGTTGTAATTTTCTGATAAATAGCAAAAAGATATTTTGAAAACATAATGAGCTAAATCTTTATCGTCTCTTTTTACCTTTTCTCCTGTTGTACTGGTTATCCTTATAATAAAGGTATCCATCTTCGGCGCCTATGAGCAGCCCTTTCATTCCATTGCCCGCGAGGTCAATGAATGTGGGATTGCTGGTGTGTCCTGCCAGTTTTCTTTCATCCAACAGCCCCATATCTTCAAAAATCGTAACTCCGTTCTCTTCGCCTGTATTTCTATAAAAAGTTGCGTTCTGGCTGTTTACAATCAGATCGGTGCGCCCGTCGCCATCCAGATCAAAAAATGAAATTTTCCTACGTCCGCTGCTGCCTGCCCTTCCGCTGTTCAATTGCAAAGGCTCATCTTCTCCTTTCAGGCGAAAAACACGTTCACCCGGCAAAAGCACAATTTTTCCGTCACGCTTTTCCCTTCGGAATAGCGCCAGATAGCCCTCATGGTCAAGCATTATCAGGTCAGTGAGCCCGTTTTTTGTCCAGTCGGTTACAAAAGGTGTTGTTCGCCACTGGGTAACCAGCTCTTTCCCCTCGGGCGACCACCAGAACCACTCCGGCTTTGGCGTTTCTCCCATCCATTCCACTTCAATAGGTTTTGCCGCCGCAAGTTTGGGTTCCTGCAAAGTGCCCACATTTTCAAACCAGATTACTTTCCCCCAGATTGAATTTACAATCAAATCAGGCAGTCCGTCGTGGTTCCAGTCGGCAACAGAAAGCACGGTGTAACCCCATTTGGCTTCGGCAGGTCCCTGAATTGAGCCGTTTGGTCCTGCCATGATGCGAATCACTTCGCCGTCAGCTTCCAACAGTTTTGGCGCAGCCCAACGGGTTGGAGTGCCGCCTAAATTTTCGATGAAAGCGATATGCCCTGCCGTATTTCCCACCAAAATATCTTCACGCCCGTCTCCGTTCCAGTCAAAACCAAAAGGAGTAGCTAATGCGCCAAACTTAACATCATCCGCCTGCTGTTTAAAATACCTTGGTTGCATAAAAACGGGCATTCCGTCAA
>CAYNOQ010000126.1:0-5784 GCA_964398855.1 uncultured Mariniphaga sp.
TGTATTCAGTGCCACGAGCGTTTTTATGAGCTGTGGGCGCCTTCGTTTCACGGGAAAGCGATGCAGCCGGTAAACGGTGATTTTGTCAGGGAATATGGTTTGCCGGAGAGCAGTTCCATGGAGGTTGAAGGGAAGCTTTATAAAATCGTTTACGAAGATTCGCTGATGGTGATGTTGGAAAAAGAGAGAGATTTACTGCTGAAAAAGTACCCGATAGAGTGGACACTCGGCGGTCCCAATGTTTACACATTTCTCACTCCATTAGAAAAGGGAAGATTGCAAACCATCCCGCTGGCTTACGATATGAACCGACAGACATGGTTCAACTACCCGGAGTCGGCAGTGCGCCACTTTGTGGATCAGGGTGCAACAGACGAGGCGCTTCCCTGGAAAGACCGGATGTACACCTTCAATACCGGGTGCTACAACTGCCACGTAAGTCAGGTAAGTTCCAATTTTGATCCGGAAACCGACACCTACCACACAACCTGGAAGGAATCGGGCATCAATTGTGAAAGCTGTCACGGACCAAGCTCCGAGCACATACGCGTTTGTCTGGAGGCGGGTGAAGGAAATGTCCCTGATGATTTAAAGCTGATTGTTACCAGCACTTTTACGCAGGAGCAGCACAATTCGTCCTGCGCCACCTGCCATGCCAAAGGAAGTCCGGTCACGAAACATTATGTTCCGGGTGAATTATATTATGATCATTTCAATTTAGCCACACTCGAAGACCCCGATTTTTATCCTGATGGCCGCGATTTGGGCGAAAATTATACCTACACCGGATGGAAAATGAACGCCTGCGTTGAAGCAAGCGATCTGCATTGCGTCACCTGTCATACTTCCAGCGGCAGAAACCGGTTTAAAGATGAGCCGAATCTGGCTTGTATCTCCTGCCACTCCGATAAGCAGGCAAACCTGACGGAACACACCATGCACGAACCCGGAAGTTCCGGTTCGGTTTGCATAAACTGCCATGCACCCAGCCGGGAATTTGTCGGGCATTTTATTCGCAGCGACCACTCCTTCAGACCACCGATGCCCGAAGCAACGCTCCGGTTTGGTTCGCCCAACGCCTGCAACCAATGCCACAGTGATAAATCGGCTGAATGGGCAAACAACATTGTCAAAAAGCGTCCGCGCGGAAATTATCAGGAGGAGACGCTTTACTGGGCGCAACTCATAAAGGAAGCGCGCGAAAACCGCTGGGAAAGATTGGATGAGATGCTGGAGATTATCAGCGAAAACAGATATAACGAAGTGGTTGTTGCTTCGTTTATTCGTCTGCTTGCCAACTGCCCCGAACAAGAAAAATTAGAAGCAATCAGAACGGCAATAAATGGCAATCCTTCGCCATTGGTAAGAGCTGCAGCAGCGGCAGCAATGGATTGGAATTTTTCGGAGAACAGCAAAAAAGCGCTCTTAGCCGCCGCAACCGACAAATTCCGCCTTGTGCGGATTTCGGCTGCCGCATCATTAGCCGGTTATGAAGACAGCCGCTTTGCACCGGCAGAAAAGCAGACCGTTTCACGGGTTACTGAAGAATATATGGAAGCGATGGTTGCCCGTCCCGATGACTGGAGTTCATATTACAATTTAGGCATTTATCATCAGAACCGGGGCAGCGCCGGCAAAGCGCTCGACGCCTACGAGACGGCTATTCGTCTCTATCCCGAATCCCTGATGCCCTTCATCAACAGCAGCGTGCTCTATTCCTATATCGGCAATCAGGCAAAAGCGGAAGAAAATCTGAAAAAAGCGCTAGAAATCGATCCGAAAAATGAAGCAGCCAACCTGAATCTCGGACTTTTGGCAGCCGAACAGGGAAAGTCCGAAGAGGCTGAAAAAGCATTGCGCACCGTATTGGATGTCAATCCAAAACAGGCAGTGGCAGCTTACAATCTGAGTGTCATTATTTCGGCGAATAACCTGGATGAAGCAGTTCGTTTTGTCAAAATTGCAGCAGAAAACCGACCGGAAGAACCGCGCTATGCCTACACACTTGCCTATTACCAGATGGAAAATAATCAAAAGCAAGCAGCAGAAAAGACACTGAAAGAGCTGATTGCCAAGAATCCGCAGTATCTGAATGCCGTTAGTTTTCTGGCAGATATTTATATGCGGGACGGCAAAACCGGAGAGCTAAAAAAATTGTATGAAGAGACACTGAAAACAGAAGGAATTTCCGCTCAGGATAAAGAGGCAATCCGCCAGGCATTGCACACAATTACAGGCAATGCGAACAAAGAGTGAGAAAAAAAGTTATGAATATTAATCATTTTTGAAAACTGAAAATCATGCTCATAGTAATATCACCTGCAAAACTGTTAGATTTTAAAACCCCCTCGGTAACAAAAGACTACACTATTCCTGAGTTTCTGAACAAATCTAAAAAACTGGTCGGGGAGTTGCAGCAAAAAAGCCCTAAAGAGCTTTCGGAGCTGATGAAAATTTCATTCGACCTGGGAAATCTCAATTTTGAAAGGTTTCAAACCTGGCATCTTCCGTTTACGCCGGAAAATGCAAAACAGGCTGTACTGGCTTTCAACGGTGATGTTTATGCCGGGTTAAACGCCCCTGAACTTCTGCCGGAGATACTGAAACTTTCACAGAAAAAACTGAGAATTCTCTCCGGTTTGTATGGCGTGCTCAAACCGCTTGACCTGATTCAGCCCTACCGGTTAGAAATGGGAACAAAGTTAGGCATTGAAAATAGCAAAAATCTTTACGAATTCTGGAGCGACACCATCACCCAAAAAATTGATGAAGCCGTTGAGCAATCAGGCAGCAAAATTCTGGTCAATCTTGCTTCATCCGAGTATTTCAAAAGCATTCATGCCAAAAAACTAAGCTCTAAAATTATTACACCCGCTTTTAAGGAGATGAAAAATGGTGAATATAAAATCATCTCTTTTTTTGCAAAAAAGGCACGGGGGCAGATGAGTCGTTTCATTTTGGAAAACCAAATTGAGAATGCAGAAGAGCTTCAGGCTTTCGATGCTGACGGATACGCTTTCAATCCGCGGTTGTCAAAACCCGATTTCCCTGTCTTTACAAGGGGTTAGTCCTTTTCTCAGGGAAAACAAACATGATTTAACTCGGAATATTTTCCTTTGAAAACATTTCTAAACAGGGGTGCGGGAAAAAGTTATAAATTTGAAATAAAAAATGGCTATTGAAAATAAGAGCAGAGCGATGTTGTTTCCCAAAGTGGGGAGATATATTATCATCTTCTTCACCATTGCCCTGATTGTGGCAGGATTACGCGCATATCAGCTTTACAGCTATATTTTTATGGAAAATGTGAAGCATGAAAAAGCATTCATCATCCATAAAGGTACAAATTTCGATCAGCTGATCAATTTACTGGAAGAGAATGATATTGTTCTGAACTACAAAGCATTTAAGTGGGTTTCCAAAAGAAAAAATTATGCAAACCTGATTAAACCGGGTCGTTATCTTTTCAAAAAAGGCATGAATACCAACCAGATGGTCAATATGCTCCGCGCCGGTGAGCAGGAGCCTTTAAATGTAACATTTAACAATGTGCGTTTCAAAGAAGAACTGGCTGGAAAAATCAGCCGCTATATTCAGGCAGATTCGCTCTCCGTGCTGATGCTCTTTGCCGACAATGCCAAAATAGAGAGCTATGGATTTACGCCGGAGACCTACAAAACGATGTTCATTCCCAACACATACCGCTTCTTTTGGACAACAACTGCCGGTCAGTTTGCCGACCGGATGAAGCAGGAATATGACCGATTTTGGAACAGCTCCCGAAAAGAGAAAGCAGAAGCCATAAATCTCACGCTACTTCAGGTGAGCACACTTGCATCCATTGTGCAGGAAGAGACCGCAAAAGCGGATGAGATGGAGCGCATTGCCGGAGTTTACATGAACCGTTTGAAACGCGGAATGCTTTTGCAGGCTGACCCTACCGTAAAATATGCCGTCGGTGATTTTTCGCTTCGCCGGATTTTAAATATGCACTTAGAAACTGACTCTCCTTATAATACCTATAAATATGCAGGGCTTCCGCCCGCCCCCATCAACTTTCCTGAAACCGGTGCAATTGATGCGGTGCTAAACTTTGAAAAACACGATTATCTCTATATGGTTGCCCGCGAAGATTTTTCGGGTTATCACAATTTTTCCCGAACGCTGGCAGAGCACAACCGCAACGCGGCAAAATACCATCAGGCGCTCAACAGCAGAAAAATATGGAAATAAAAAAACCGGACTGAATCAGACCGGTTCACTAATATCTTAACCTTTTGCAGGATTACTCTTCTTTCTTATCTTCTTCAGGCTGAGCTTCTTCATCAGTTTTGACAGCTGTTTCAGTGTCAGCTTCGGCAGATGCAGCTTCAACCTCAGTTTCCTGAACTTCCGGCTCTGCTACTTCATCAGCAACAACTTCATTCTGAACCTCTTCAACCTTTTCCTCTTCAACTTTCACATCAGTTGCATCATCAGCCTTAACCGCTTTTGGTTTTTCCTTTTTTTCGGCTGCTGCCGCTACGGGAGAATCAGCTTTTTTAGCACCACCACGGCGTGAACGGCGACGTTTTGGCTTGGCAGCCTCTTCTGCTGATGCCAACATGGTTTCATTGTAGTCAACCAGCTCAATGATGCACATTTCTGCATTGTCTCCCAAACGGTTTCCGGTTCTCAAAATCCGGGTATAGCCACCGGGTCTGTCGGCAACTTTCACAGCCACATCACGGAAAAGTTCCGAAACTGCATTTTTATTCTGCAAATGGCTGAACACAACACGGCGGGAGTGGGTTGTGTCGTCTTTCGCTTTGGTAATAAGTGGCTCAACATACATGCGCAATGCTTTTGCCTTGGGCACGGTTGTGGTGATCCGCTTGGATTCAATCAGCGAGCTTGCCATATTAGCCAGCATTGCCTTACGGTGTGAGCTTGTGCGTGTTAAATGATTGAATTTCTTGTTATGTCTCATTGTTTTTTACTCCTTGTCAAGTTTATACTTACTTATGTCCATTGCAAAGGTCAATCCCATGCTTCCAAGAAGTTCTTCCAGTTCAGCAAGTGATTTTTTACCAAAGTTTCTGAATTTGAGTAAGTCTGTTCGGTTATATGTTACCAGATCGCCCAATGAATCCACTTCTGCCGCTTTCAGGCAGTTCAGCGCCCTGACCGACAGGTCGAGATCAACCAGTTTGGTTTTCAGCAGCTGACGCATGTAGAGCACCTCTTCGTCAAACTCCTCATGAGCAAATTTTTCGTCAGAATCAATGGTGATTTTTTCATCGGAAAAGAGCATCAGGTGGAAAATGAGAATTTTTGCAGCCTCTTTCAGCGCATCTTTGGGCTGAATTGAACCGTCGGTTGTGATCTCAATGATGAGTTTTTCATAGTCAGTTTTCTGCTCAACCCTGAAATTCTCAACACTGTAATTCACATTTTTGATTGGTGTGTAAATCGAATCCACCGGAATTATGCCGAATTCGGCATCAACCTGCTTGTTTTCAACTGCCGGAACGTAACCGCGTCCTTTTTCGATGGTCAGTTCCATCTGCAGTTTCACATCAGGTTCCATGCGGCAAATCACAAGTTCGGGATTCAACACCTTAAAGCCGGTCATGAATTTATTCAGCTCGCCGGCTGTGAAAATCTCCTTTCCCGAAACCGTTACCGTAACTTTTTCGGTATCGAAATCTTCAATTTCGTTTGCGAACCGGATTTGCTTAATGTTTAAGATGATGTCCGTTACATCTTCGATAACGCCTTTTATGGTTGAGAACTCGTGATCAA